>JACMOQ010000176.1 GCA_014377905.1 Acetobacteraceae bacterium
GACTGGCCCCGGGGGGCAAATGCGCCCTGCGCAACTGGCCGCGCGATCGGCACCGGCATCGGCGCGGTCGGCAGCGCGCGGGAATTGACCGCTAGCCCCGGTGCCTGCGGACGCGGCGTTGCAACCATCGGTCCTAAGGCAAAGCCGAGCCCTCGTCCGGCAGGGGCTGACAATCCCGCATTGGCCTGGCTGGGCCGCGAAGGGGGTTGGACGAGCGGTTGCGCCGCCGCCATGGTCTGCGGCGACACCAACCGCGTGTTGCGGGCCACCGGCCGCGAATTGATCATCGCCGAGGCCGGCACCACCGTGGTGCCATGGCGGTTAAGGTATTGGGTGTTGTTCATATCGGGACCATGGCCGAGATTGATCCGCTCCGCATAGCCCGGACTGGCGCGGAATGCGGGCCGATAATGTTCGCGCGGACCCAGCGGGACCCAGCCGACCGGGCTGCCAAAGCGCGCGCCGAGTGCCGCACCGGCACCAAACCCGACAAAGGCCACCAACGCAGGCGCATAGACCGGGCGATGACGATGCCCCTCACCCCACCCTGGCGCCCAGCCTTCCGCGCGCTCCCACCCTGGCGCCCAGGCCCAGCGCGGCCCAATTTGCAGCCAGCGACCATAGTGGAACGGCGCAAAACCCCAAGGCGCATCGTCAATCCAGGTCCATCCCCATGGCAGCACATGGGCCCAGTGGCCCTCGCGGTACGGGACCCAGTTCGATGCCACGGGCGGATACCAGACCCGGCCATATTCCGCCACGCTGTCCCATTGCCCGGCCTCGGCGAGCGCGGCACCGCCGGTCATCTCCTGAACCTGTTCGGGCGGGGTGGCGGGCCCGATAACTGCTGGGCGCAATGGCATCGCGTTAGCGATAATGAAAGGATCACTGGCTTGCGGCCCAATACTGCCCTGCAAGCTCTCCTGGCCACTAATCGTCGCGGTCTGGCCCGACCCGATCGTGAGCGCCAGGCCGGGGCCGGCAACCTGCGCCGCGCCCTCAATGACCGTCACCAGACCCGGCCGACCGGTATCGCCGGTCTGCAAGACATAACGGCCGGGGTCCGCGATGGTGACAGTGCCACGCGGGGTGTGCAGCGTCACGGTATCGCCCGCTGCCATCCGGCGCAGGACGAGAGCGACGTTGCCTTGCGCCAGACGCGCCGTGATGGATCGGTCATCGAGCGCGTCAATGACAAGTTCGCTGCCC
Organism: Acetobacteraceae bacterium; assembly: GCA_014377905.1. Classification (GTDB taxonomy): domain Bacteria; phylum Pseudomonadota; class Alphaproteobacteria; order Acetobacterales; family Acetobacteraceae; genus CAITOL01. The sequence continues at coordinate 1,210 of JACMOQ010000176.1, forward strand.
TGATCCAGCACCAGCCTGGTGCCGGCGACCTCGAACTCGGCCTGGGCGCCGGGCTCGGTCCAATAGGCCTGACCCGAGGTGACCGGGTAGTTGGCCGTTGTCGGCTGCCAGTCCGATTGCTCACCCGTGCGGAACGAGACCGCGCCGACAATCCGCGCCACCCGACCGACGCGGCCCGGTGGATCACTGGCTGGCGGATCACTGGCAGGCGGCCCAACTGCAGGCAAATCACCGGCAGGCGGCCCAGCCTGGGCCTGCGCGGGCAGCGGGGATTGGGCGTGGACCGGGGTGACATGCGCCGGCCAAGCCCCCAGCAGCATCGCCATGGCAAGAAGGCCGGCGCCGAAAGGTCGGACAGCGTTTCGGGCCGGCATGGCGGCAGCTCCTTGTGAACCAAGGCTGCGACATTTGGCCTGCTCTGTGGCGAAACCGAGACCGTGCCGTGGTCCGGCAGGTGAAATTTTCTCCATCCCGTGGCCCGACATCGCAGCGCCACACCGTCTCCACGGTCTCGCCGCAATTTGGGGCGCATAAGCAAATATATAAACCTTCGATGAGGCCACCATGCGCCGCCCCCGCCCAAGCCGTTCCGCGATTGCTGTTGTCTTTGGCGTGCTGTGCGTGATCAGCCTGCTCGGGCTGGGTGGCTGTGTGGTCGCGCCTGCACCAGGGTATTACGGTGGCGGGGCCGTGTATGTTCCGGCGCCAGCGCCGTACTACTATGGCGGTTATCGGGGGGGTGGCCGTTATCACGGGCACTGACCGCCGTTTGCGCGCCGGCATGGATCGGGTGCAAACAGTATCGCATGGGTGAATTTTCAGCGGCATGGCTGGCTTTGCGGGAACCGGCGGACCATTACGCCCGCAACACCGCGGTCAGCGCAGCGGTTGCCTCGATGTTCGCCGGGCGCGACACCATGCGCGTGGTCGATCTTGGCTGCGGCACCGGGTCTAATTTGCGTGCCCTCGCGCCATTGCTGCCCGACCACCAGCACTGGCGCCTGATCGATGCCGATCGCGACCTGCTTGCCGCGGCCCAAGCCGCGCTAACGCTCTGGGCCGACCGTGCCGAGGTCAACCCGAATGGGAGTTTGCGGATTTGGCATGGTGCAAAGACGATTTCGGTGGTCTTTGAACCTGCCGATCTCGCGGCCGATCTGGATGACACCCTGGCCGGCGAGGTCGATCTTGTCACCGCTGCGGCATTTTTTGATCTCGTCTCCGCGTCGTGGATAAGTCGTTTTAGTGCCGTTCTTATTTCTCGCGCTTTGCCGCTCTACGCCGTGTTGACCTACAATGGGGGCGAACGCCTGATGCCGGCGCATCCGGCCGACCACGCCATGCTGGCGGCATTTCACGCCCATCAGCGCACCGACAAGGGTTTCGGCATCGCTGCTGGCCCCGATGCTGGACTTTCCTTGGGGCGCTGCTTTGCCGAGGCGGGTTGGCAGGTGGATGCCGGGCAGAGTGACTGGCGCCTGGGCCCGGAAAATGCCGGGCTGATGGAAATCCTTGCCAACGGCACCGCGGCAGCGGTCGCCGAGACCGGGTTGGTGCCCACCGCCGATATCGCCGACTGGCGTGCCGCCCATCAATCCGCGCAAAGCTGGCTGGTCGGGCATCAGGACCTGTTTGCCCGGCCCGGGTAACCCGCGTTACAGCCGATCAGAAGCGAACGATGACGGCGGCGTGGCCGCGCCCGACGGCCGCGGGCGATGTTCATCTGGACCACGCTGCCCGGCGATGACATCATCGCAAGATGATCGCCCCAACCCAGTCGAGCTTCCTCCGCAACGTTGTCGCCCCGCCCATTCCCGCTGCACGGGAATGGGCGCGTGGCTATGCGGGTGCCGTCGGCCCGATGATCGACCTGACCCAGGCGGTGCCGGGCTATCCCGCCCATCCTGACCTGCTCGACCGGCTGGCGGTCGCTGCCGGCGACCCAGCCGCGGCACGCTATGGCGATATCGCGGGCGACATGACGCTGCGCGAAGCCCTCGCGGCCGACATGGCCCGAACCTACGCGGCCCCGATCGCGCCCGGGGACGTCGCCATCACCGCCGGCTGCAATCTGGCGTTCACCATGGCGATGGTGGCGCTGGCCGGGCCTGGCACCAGTGTACTGCTGCCGGCGCCGTGGTATTTCAACCATCAGATGGCCTGTGCGATGTTGGGGATCACCCCACGCGCGCTGCCCTGTGCGGTTGGGGCGGGATTTGTCCCCGACCCGGAACTCGCCGCTACGCTCATCGATGCCACGACCCGGGCGATCGTGCTGGTAACGCCCAACAACCCGACCGGGGCGATTTATCCGCCCGAAACGATCGCCCGCTTTGCTGAATTATGCCGGGCACGCGGGCTGTTTCTGGTGCTGGATGAAACCTACCGCGATTTCCTGCCTGCCGATGCGCGCCCGCATGATCTGTTCGCCGATCCGTCATGGCGCGACACCGTGGTGCAGCTGTATTCGTTCTCGAAATCCTACTGCATTCCCGGACATCGGCTGGGCGCGATTGCCGCCGGCCCGGCGGTGATGGGCGAGTTGGCGAAGGTGTTGGATACGTTCCAGATATGTCCTCCGCGCGCCGGGCAGGCGGTGCTATCCTGGGCGATTGGGGCATTGCGGGGCTGGCGCGCGGACAACCGCGATCTGATGGCCGGGCGGGCGGCAATGTGCCGCGCGACACTCGGACAGTTGCCCGGCTGGCGGATTGACGCGCTGGGGGCCTATTTTGCCTATGTGCGTCTGCCCGAAAGCGCGTCAGATGCGATCAGCGTTGCCACCCGACTAGCAGGAGAATTCGGATTGGCGTGTCTGCCGGGGCCGTTCTTCGGACCGGGTCAGGACCGGCACTTGCGACTGGCCTTCGCCAATGTGGAAGCATTGGCCATCGCGTCCATCCCTGAACGCCTGAAATTGGTCGCGGGGCTGGCGGGCAACAACGGATAGAAAGTTTTTTTTGCTTCTTTTTGTTCACCAAAAGAAGGCTTTACGTCCTCCCTGGACGAGACCCATTACCCGCGCTAGCCTCGCTCGTCGCGGCCACCAATAGCCGCTCCAGATTGGGGAAACGATCCGATGAAAGCTGCCATTTTCCACGGCGCCAATATGCCGCTGACCATCGAAGACGTCGATGTTGCCAAGCCGAAGCGCCGCGAGGTGCTGCTGCGCACCGCGTTCGCAGGGCTGTGCCATTCGGATCTGCATTTCATGGACGGCCTTTATCCCGGACTTGCGCCAATGATCCTGGGCCATGAGTCGTCGGCGATCGTCGAAGAGGTCGGCGAAGATGTGACCTATGTGAAGCCGGGCGACCACGTGATCACCTGTCTGTCGGTATTCTGCGGCGCCTGCGAAAACTGCACATCCGGCCGCACTGTGCTGTGCGATGACCCGACGGTGAAGCTCGCCCCCGGTGCTGCCCGCCGCCTGTCGTGGAAAGGCCAGGTGGTGAACCAATTCGCCAATTTGTCGTCGTTCGCTGAACAAATGCTGGTGCATGAAAACGCCATCGTGAAGATCGACAACGACGTGCCGCTCGACATCGCGGCACTCGTTGGCTGCGGCGTGATTACCGGCGTGGGTGCGGTGTTCAACACTGCCCAGGTGAAGCCGGGCAGCTTTGTGGCCGTGGTCGGCTGCGGTGGCATTGGACTTTCCGCGATCAACGGTGCCGCACTTGCGGGCGCATCGCGGGTCATCGCGATCGACAAGGTCCAGTCCAAGCTCGAAATCGCGCTGCAGATGGGTGCGACCGACATCATCAACGTGTCAAACGTTGATCCGGTCGAAGCCGTCAAAGAACTCACCGGCGGCGGCGTGCATTATTCGTTCGAAGCCTTGGGCGCCAAGGTCACTGCCGAACAATGCTTCCAGATGCTGCGCGCTGGCGGCACTGCCACCATCATCGGGATGATCCCGTTTGGCCAGAAGATTGAACTGCATGGCGCCGACTTCCTGCGGGAAAAGCGCATCCAAGGCTCGTCGATGGGAAGCAACCATTTCCGCACCGACATGCCGCGCTTGTTGACCATGTGGCGTCAAGGCCGCCTCAAGCTCGACCATCTGGTCAGCGGGCACATCAAGCTCGACAAAATCAACGAAGGCTTCGCGACCCTGAAGACGGCGACGCAAGTGCGTAACCTGATCAAGTTCGACGCCTGAACCATGCTGCGGCGATAGCACGCGATGTCGTCGCCGCAGTCCTAGACCTGCGCGGTTCGGGCGTTCAGATCGGCTCGAAATTAGCCTTGAACTTGGGTTCACGACCCTGCGCGGGGGCATTGTCGGCGATGGCCTGTAACAAGGCGCGCTTGGACAAAGTGCGGCGCGATCCGTCGTTCAGCGCCAGGGGTTCTTGGTCTGTGATGCCGAGTTCCCGCTTGCGGGCGGTTACCCAGGCCACGTGGTCCTTGATGTTAACCTCTATCATGACCGATCAGCCTCTGGAATTCGATGCGGGACATATCTCCCGCCGTCTCATCTTTCATTCGAGAGCC
>JACMOQ010000177.1 GCA_014377905.1 Acetobacteraceae bacterium
AGGCGGGTGAACACCCCGCCCAACGTCTCGATGCCCAACGACAACGGCGTTACGTCCAGCAGCAGCACGTCCTTGACGTCGCCCGACAGCACCGCGCCCTGAACGGCCGCCCCGATCGCCACGACTTCATCAGGGTTGACGTTGCGCGCCGGTTCCTTGCCGAAGAACTGCTTCACCGCCTCGATCACCTTGGGCATGCGGGTCATGCCGCCGACCAGGATCACTTCGTCGATCTCGCTCGCCGAAACCCCAGCATCTTTTAACGCCGCTTTGCACGGCGCCATCGTGCGGCTGATCAGGTCATCGACCAGGCTTTCAAGCTTCGCGCGCGTCAGCTTTAGCACCAGATGCTTCGGCCCGGAGGCGTCGGCAGTGATGAAGGGCAGGTTAATCTCGGTTTCCTTGGAGGACGAAAGCTCGATCTTCGCCTTTTCCGCCGCTTCCTTCAGGCGCTGCAACGCAAGCTTATCCTTGCGCAAATCAATCCCCTGGTCGCGCTTGAATTCGTCGGCTAGGAATTCGATCACCCGCATGTCAAAATCTTCACCGCCCAGGAACGTATCCCCGTTGGTCGATTTCACTTCGAACACGCCGTCGCCGATTTCAAGCACGGACACGTCGAACGTGCCGCCGCCGAGATCGTAAACCGCAATCAGGCCGGACTTCTTCTTGTCCATGCCGTAGGCTAACGCTGCGGCGGTCGGCTCATTGATGATGCGCAGCACTTCAAGGCCCGCAATGCGGCCGGCATCCTTGGTCGCCTGGCGCTGGCTGTCATTGAAGTAAGCCGGCACCGTGATCACCGCCTGGGTGACCGGTTCGCCAAGATAGGCCTCGGCGGTTTCTTTCATCTTGCCGAGAATGAACGCGCTGACCTGGCTCGGGGAATATTTCTCGCCGCGGGCTTCCACCCAGGCGTCGCCGTTGTCACCCTTGACGATGCCGTACGGCACCATGCCCTTGTCCTTGGCAACCAGCGGATCGTCAAAGCGGCGGCCGATCAGGCGCTTGACGGCATAGAGCGTGTTGGTCGGGTTGGTGACCGCCTGGCGCTTGGCGGACTGGCCAACCAGGCGTTCGCCGCTGTCGGACATCGCGACAATGCTGGGGGTGGTGCGGGCGCCCTCGCTATTCTCGATCACGCGGACATCCTTGCCCTCCATGATCGCGATGCAGGAATTGGTGGTACCAAGATCGATACCGATAACTTTACTCATGGCAGATTCCTTTGCAGCGGATCCCGGTCGGCCCGAAGCACCGTCCGCATCCCTATTGTTTGATACCCCGGATGTATTCACCGACCGGCCCCGGGGCAAGGGCTGGCCGAAAAGTTTTTTTTCCTAATTTTCCGTTTACGCGGTGGTGTCGAGCGGCGGGGTGTTGCCGCCGGTCGCCGCCGGGGTCTTGGCCACCACCACCATCGCCGGCCGTAGCAAACGCCCGTTGAGCGTCCAGGCCTGAGTCCAGGCCTGGATCACCGTGCCGGGCGGGTGTGCATCGGTTTCCTGCTCGGCCATCGCCTGATGCAAATTGGGGTCGAAAACAGCGCCGGTCGGGTCTTCACGCTTCACCCCGTTGCGCTCCAGCAGATCGATGAAGCTGCGTTCAACGCCAGTAAAGCCATCGCGTACTCGTCCGACAATCGCCGGTTCATCGCTGGTCGCAGGCGGGATCGCGTCCAGCCCACGCCGCAGGTTCTCCGCCGCTTCGGCGACATCACGGGCGAATTTTTGCGTCGCGAACTGTCGCGCATCATCGGCATCGCGCTTGGCGCGGGTGCGAACATTGGCGGTTTCCGCCTCGGCCCGCATCCAGCGTTCCTTCATGTCGGCGACTTCCCCCTCAAGCTCGGCAATGCGGTCAGTGGCGGCCTGCATGATGAATTCGGACCCATGCAGGGTCACCGGTTCAGCGGCGGTGGTGTTTTCGGCTTGGGTTTCGGGTTGCATGTTCTCATCCATGATCGGCAAGGGCACCGATTAACTAAGGGCGCCGGCCGTTGCAAACAAGCCGGAGTTCCCGAATTCCACCCATGCCGCGCCGAATTACCCGAGCCGCCCGATCGCTGCCATTACCGCCGGGGTTTGTTCCACAATCACCATGTGCCCGGCCTCTGGCACGCTCACCAGTTCCGAACCCTTGATCGCCGCCTTGAAAGCCTGTGCGTAAGGTGCGGGGAACATCCGATCACTATCGCCCCAGACCAGAACGGTCCTGGCCTTGATGCGATGAATGCGATCCTTCAGCCCGCGTTCCGGGATTGGGAACAGCAGCTTGCCGGCCATGCCAAGTTGCCGCGCATTCCGCACCAGGAACGGGATGAGGAATTTTGGATCGCTCATGCTGACATTGGACGTCATCAGCGCGGTCCCGGCGGCCACGTCATGGAACAGGTATTCTGGAAGCTCACGCGGCAGCAGGCTGAACATGTCCGGCACCGGATAGGTATCGATCCAAAGCCCGGCCGCGGCAATCAGGCACAGACGGTCGACGTCGTTCGGCGCCACCGCCGCCATTTCGGCCGCCACCATCCCGCCGAGCGAATGCCCGACCAGGATCGGCTTGGACACGCCCAGCGCATCGAGCACGTCGAAGGTATGCAACGTCACGTCGAGCATGTCGCGGATCTCAGGATTGTCCTCGGATTCGCCATATCCTGGCAGGAACGGTGCACGGACATGGTATTTGGTTGCCAGCGCTTTTAAGAACGGGCTGTCGGCGGTAACGCCACCCGTGCCGTGCAGAAAGACCAGATCGGGGCCAGTGCCGCCTTCAAGGTATTCAACCATCCCTTTCGGGGTTTGAACCGTTTTGTTCTCGATCATTTCGCGGGCACCATCTGCGGCTGGGTAGCGCTTGTAAGAGCTGGGGCAAAGTCGGGGCCCAAAGGCGCGGGCTGCGCGCGCTCGGCCAGCGGGCTGCACCAGAAGCGGTTATCGTCGTCGTAATCCGGCCACATGTTGCGCAGATGCGGCATGACTTTCTCCGCGAACAGCTTGGTCGAATACATGCACAAATCCTTGGGCATGTTGCCGACATGCAGCAGCAGGAAGATGTTGCCGACATTGAGGCCCTTGATCAGGTCTTCGAACCGCTGTCGCACGGTTTCCGGGCTGCCGGCGATGATGTAACCACCGTCAACGAGGTCCTTCCAGGTCAGCTTGGGATATTCCGGGCGGCCATACTGGTTCAGCGCACCGGACTGGATGGTTTTGACCGTCCGGTAGCCTGGCGCATCGGCAAAGCCCGCAAACACATGCAGGCAGCGATTATAGAAGTAGAACGCGTGCTCGGAATAAAGCCGCTCGGCTTCCGCATCGGTTTCGGCCACGAACACGGTTTGCGCGAAACCGGCCCGATACGGTGAGGTATCCGGCGCATTGCGCTTCACCACCTGGTCCCAATACCCCGCCAGAAGCGCCTTGGCGCGTAAATAGCCGCTGAAGCTAAGGTAGGAATACGAGTACGTGTTGTCGATGCAGAAATCATAGGTTTCGACCGAGCCGCCACCAGGAATATGGATCGGCGGATGCGGCTTTTGCAGCGATTTTGGCCAGATGTTCACATGTCTCAGCTTGTTGTAGCGGCCGTTAAAGGCGAAAGGTTTGTCCTCGGTCCAGGCCCGAATGATCATGTCATGCGCTTCGGCGTATTTTTCCCGGGTCAATGCGGGGATCTGCCCGTAGCAGAAATTGGTGTCCATGGATGTTCCGACCGGGAAGCCCGCGACCAGCCGCCCGCCCGACATTACGTCGAGCATGGCGAATTCTTCGGCGACCCGGATCGGGGGATTGTAAAGCGCGATCGAATTACCCAGCACCACCACCGCGGCCTTCGAGGTGCGACGGGTAAGGGCTGCCGCCATGATGTTCGGCGATGGCATCAGACCATAGCCATTCTGGTGATGTTCGTTGATGCCAACACCATCAAAGCCAAGTGTATCGGCGTATTCGAGCAGATCGAGATAGTCGTTATAAACTACGTGCCCGCGCACCGGATCATACAAATTGCTGTCGATATCGACCCAGACCGACCTGTTTTTTTCGCGGAAATCATCCGGCAGATAAGGCCACGGCATCAGATTGAACCAGGTGAACTTCATTGTTTCCTCCGGCGTTTACGTTGCCTGAAACGCTAAACCGCCCTGCGGCATCATGCAAACGGTATGGGGACCGGCTTGACTTTTGTCCCCAGCCAGTGCCATCGCTTCGCCACATTTAGTGCCAGGAGTGCCGCAAGCTTGCCGCAGATTTCGCTGCACACGCCGGTCGGCGACATCACCGTGTCCGAGGAGGACGGGGCGATCGTCGCATTGGACTGGGGCTGGGGCCGCGATCAGGCCGAAACGCCGCTGCTTCTGCGGGCGCGAGACCAGCTGCATGACTTTTTCGACGGCAAGCGGATGGATTTCGATCTCAAACTCGCCCCAGTCGGCACCGACTATCAACGCAGGGTCTGGGCCGCGTTGTGCGATATCCCAGCCGGTGCCACACGTACTTATATCGACATCGCCCGTGTGGCTGGTGGATCGGCCCGATCCGTTGGTGGCGCCAATGGCCGCAACCCGATCCCGATCTTAATCCCGTGCCACCGCGTCGTCGCCACCACTGGCATTGGCGGCTACTCCGGCGGCGATGGCCTGCCGACCAAGCTTATTCTGCTCGACCTCGAAGCCCGCCTTGCTGGCTCCACGCTTCCCTTCTGACCCTTTTCACGAGACGGACCAACCCATGACCAAAGCCATCCGAATTCACGCCACTGGCGGCCCCGAAGTGATGCGCTGGGAAGATGTGCCGACGCCTGATCCGGCACCGGGGGAGGCATTGATCCGCCACGGCGCGGTCGGGCTGAACTATATCGACGTCTATTTCCGCACTGGCCTTTACAAAACCGCGTTGCCGGCAACCCTCGGGATGGAAGCCGCGGGCACCGTGTTGGCGATCGGTGCGGGTGTGACCGAGGTCGCGGTGGGTGACCGGGTCGCCTATGCCGGCGGCGCAATCGGCGCCTATGCCACTGAGCGCTGTATTGCCGCCGACAAGTTGGTGAAGCTCCCTGCCAGTATAGATTTCGCCACCGGGGCGGCGATGATGTTGCAAGGCATGACCGCGCAGTATCTGCTGCGTCGCACCCACAAGGTGGTCCCGGGCGAGACCATCGTGATCCACGCCGCCGCCGGTGGGGTTGGGCTGATCATGTGCCAGTGGGCGAAACATTTGGGCGCGACCGTCATCGGGGTCGTTTCAACCGCGGAGAAAGCCGAACTCGCCCGCGCCCACGGCGCCCATCACGTGCTGATCGGCCACGGCAATCTGCCCGCCGAGGTCAAGCGCATCACTGGCGGCGCCATGGTGCCAGTGGTTTACGACAGCGTAGGCCGCGACAGCTTCATGACCAGCATCGACAGCCTGGCACCGCTGGGCTTGATGGTAAGCTTCGGCAACGCATCCGGCTCGGTGCCCCCAGTCGATATTAGCATGCTGTCGGCCAAGGGCAGCCTGTTCCTCACCCGTCCGACACTCGCCAGCTACACCTCGCAACGCCGCGACCTGCTGGCAACAACGCAGGATTTGTTCGACGTGGTTGCATCCGGGGTCGTAAAAATCATGGTGAACCAGAGCTTCCCGCTCGCCGACGCCGCCAAAGCCCACATTGCCCTCGAAGCCCGCCAGACCACCGGCAGCACCGTGCTGATCCCGTAAATCCCAAACCGGCCAAAATACGCCTTCCGGGTGTGCGACTTTGTTGCTAAGACCCGTGCCGCGCGCCGACGTAGCTCAGCGGTAGAGCAACTGATTCGTAATCAGTAGGTCCCCGGTTCAATCCCGGGCGTCGGCACCATTTGTTTTCAATGAGTTATCGCGCTTTTGGCGCCCCGAACTGCTTGCCCCTTCGACTGCTGACCGGACATTGACAGGACACCCCGTCTCGAACGCCGACGGTCAGCGTGGAACGAGCAGGGTGGTCCATATAGATCAATGCCCGAGCGGCTGCTGGTCCAGCCTGCTATCTGAGCCGCTCTCATCATCCGCTTGTCGCATGACAGGCGTGTGACGCCTCGTGGCGAGGTCGCCCCGCAAACCGCAATGTAGCGCGGTGAGTGTCCTGATTCGCGACATTGGTGGAAACGCTCTCTGGGCACTGCGCCACCCACTAAAGCCCCCGGGTCATAACAAAATTCGGAATTATCTGGACGCGCTCGTCACTCTCGCGTCAATTTTGCACTGACGTCGTAGCAATCAAATCGCTGACACGACACGAGCCGACAAGAATCATAGAAGAGGGAGACCACTGTGAACACCCCGATGAGCCCATTCCTATCCGCACCCACCGCATGGGTGCCGCTGTGCGATCTCCTGCGGCTCGTGCACCAGCAGTTTGGCATTGGCGAAGGTGCAGCCGCAAACGAGCTTCGCCCCGCTTTGATGAGGGAGGAAATTCGAAACAAATATCAACCGACGGAGACCGAAATCAGGGAGCACCGGGATAGCCTCCTCGCGTCCAAGGTCGGCTTTATCGCGCTCCTCGACGATAAATTCGAACCGCCGGTGCGCGATTGG
>JACMOQ010000178.1 GCA_014377905.1 Acetobacteraceae bacterium
AAAGCCTCGATGAGGCGATGCGCCGCATGGGCGCCTGGGTTGGGGCGCTGAAATGACCGCCGCCCCCGTCCTGCGCGCGGGACGGGATAGCGACGGCCCTGGCTTCATTGCGCTTCTGACCGAATGCTGGCTGGAATATCCCGGTTGCGTGGTTGAAATTGATGGTGAAGTGCCTGAACTCCACGCACTCGCAAGCTATTTCGCCAATGACAGCGGCGCGCTGTGGGTCTGCGACATTGCGGGTCAGATCGTTGGCATGATCGGCACCCGGCCCCTGGGAGGGGCGGAGTGGGAGCTTTGTAAGCTCTATGCCTATGCCGGCCACCGCGGTAGCGGCCTGGCCCACGCGCTTTATGAAACGATGTTGGCCCATATCCTCGCCGCGGGTGGGCGATCAGTGCGGTTATGGACCGACACCCGGTTCGAGCGCGCGCATCGTTTTTATGAAAAGCTCGGCTTTGTTCGTCAACCCGACATTCGGGAACTGCACGACCTGTCGAACAGCTTTGAATATGAGTATCTCAAGCAGGTCTGAGCGCTAACAGTTATACCGCCTGCGGCGCCCAAGTTGTGCGAAAGCCAAACAGAATAATCGCCACGAACGCCGCAATTCTTCGCGCGTTCATGGCGATCAAAACCCACAAGCTATTTGTTTTGCCATTTAGGCTTGCGTTTCTCCGCAAACGCTTTCGGCCCCTCGACATAATCCATGCTGGTATTGTTGGCGACCTGCGCCGGATAGACATTACCCAGCGCCGCCGCAACGCTTGCTTCGCCCAATCCCCGCATCGCCGCCTGCTTGGATGCCCGCACCGCCAATGGCGAACATTCGAGGATCTGCGCGGCCCAACGTTTCGCGCCTGCCAGCGCCTGGCCGACCGGCACGACCTCGTTCACAAACCCAAGCGTCAGCCCTTCCGCCGCCGGCACCCGCCGCCCGGTCAGGATCATCCCCATAGCAAGTTTCTGCGGGATCTGGCGCGGAAGCCGATGCACCCCTCCGGCGCCTGCAATCAGCCCAACCCGAGGTTCTGGCAGTGCGAACAAGGCATTTTCCGAGGCGATAATGATATCGCAGGCGAGCGCGATTTCGAAGCCGCCACCCATCGCCCAGCCATTGACGGCTGCGATCAAGGGCTTGTCGAGGTCAAAACGATGGGTCAGGCCGGCAAACCCGCTGCCGGTCCAGGGCCGCCGCTTGCCTGAGGCTTGCACTTTGAGATCGTTACCGGCCGAGAACGCACGGTCCCCCGCCCCGGTAATAATTCCGACCCAAAGGTCGTCGCGGGCGGCGAATTCGTCCCATACCTCATTCAGTTCGTGATGGGCATCACCGTGCAGCGCATTCATCACCTCGGGGCGATTGAGGGTAACAATGCGCACCCGGCCTTCATCCTCGACGGTGCAGAATTCGTATTTCATGTGCGCCTCCCAGCGGTTAATTGGGGGTGAGGCTAGGCCGCAAGCGCGCAGAGCGAAAGGGCCTGGGATGGTTGGAGCTGAGTGTTCAGAGGGAAGCCTGCCTGGGCGGCCCGACGGGCTTTGCCGAGGGACACTAAGTATATTCCGAGCATAGCGGGCGGCGGATTGCGGCGCCTAGGTTGCGTGACCTGATCGGGGCAATGCCCGTTAGGTGGCGCGCAAGCGTCCAATGACGGGGACGCGAACTCCCTGTATGAAACCCAAGGATAGCAAAATGCCCGTACCCAGCCATACCAAGGCAGCCCAGGCCCACGAAAAAGCTGCGGAATCCCATCGCGGTTCCGCGAAAATGCACCAGGCCGGGGATCACAAGGCAGGCGATGAGCACTCGGACGCTGCAATGAAGCATTCGGCTGATGCCCACGTGTCGTCCGGCGACGCCAGCAAGGCAAGTAAGGCCAGCAAGCAACCTATGAAGTGAGCAGCCAACCCCGGCGGGTCAGCACCCGCCGGGGAACTTGCGATCCAGTGGCACCGGGGCATCAAATGATGCCCCGGTGCCGAATCTTCGCCCGAGAGATAGCGGCGGGCAGCCGCCCGTGCCACCAAAGGAAACCGCCATGATCCAATTTTCACGTCGTCCCGTCCTGACGACCCTGGGCCTGTGCGCGGCGATGCTGCTCGCAGCCCCCGCATTCGCCGAAACCGTCGATTATACCGCAAAGCTCGATGGGGCTAGCGAGGTTCCAGCTACCATGACGACCGCGACCGGTGCCGCAACCGCGAAGTTCGATACCGTCAGCAAAAACCTGTCCTGGACCGTGACGTATAGCGGCCTGAGTGGAGCAGCGACCGCGGCACATTTCCACGGTCCGGCAGCTGTTGGGGCTAATGCTGGCCCGATCGTGCCGATCAGTGGCAGCTTGGCGTCACCCATTACTGGTAACGCAACGCTGACCGACGCCCAGGCGACCGATCTGGCGGCGGGAAAGCTCTATTTCAACATTCATACCGACGCAAACAAGGGCGGCGAAATTCGCGGCCAAATGATGAAGAAATAAGTCCCAATCATCCCGTGCACGCCGGTGCACGGGATTTGCCTCCGGATGGTATGGCGGTCATCTTGCGACCGGCGACCCAAGGAGGATTTTCTGACAATGTCGATCCCACCCCACCTGACCGCGACCGCGTTATTTGATCTTCACGGGCGCACCGCCTTGATTACCGGCGCCCGGCGCGGCATCGGGCGGGCAATCGCGCTTGCTTTTGCGGCCCAGGGCGCGGCGGTTGCCATCCATCATGGTGGCGCCGACGCCGAGGAATACAGCGATGCCGCCGCAGTGCTGGCCGAAATCTTGGCAATGGGTGGTGCGGCAAAAACCTTCCCCTCCGACCTTGCCCCGGCCGGCGCAGGGGCAGCGCTTGCCGCGAGGGTTTCGGCCGAGTTGGCGCCGCCTGACATTCTGATCCTCAACGCGTCTATCGAGCTGGTGGAGGATTATATCGACATCACTACTGAGCATTTCGACCGCCAGATGGCGGTCAACATGCGGGCGCCGCTTGAATTGCTGCAAGGGCTGGTGCCGGGCATGAAAAGCCGCGGCTGGGGTCGGGTGGTAGGCATTGGCAGCATTCAGCAAATGCGCCCGGCACGCGACATGATGGTTTATGCCGGCACCAAGGCGGCGCAACTGAACTGGATCGCCAATTTGGCGCGCCAGGTCGCGGGAACCGGCGTTACCGCCAACAACCTCGCCCCGGGCGCGATCTGGACCGCGCGCAAC
>JACMOQ010000179.1 GCA_014377905.1 Acetobacteraceae bacterium
CTGGGTCAGCTCCCCGTTTAGGAAGCTTGGGGCCAGCCGGTTGATCCCCACCACCACCTCATCCGCGCGTGTCACCGCCAGCGCCCCGCCCGCCAGGAACGAATTCTGGACATCCACCACCAGCAGCACATCGGCTGCCCCAAGCGTGATTTTCGCCGCCCGTTTTGCCATCGCCACCAATGCTGTTCCCTGGAAATCGATTCGTAACCTAGCATCATTGCGCATCCAAAGGGCAGGGGCGTGGCTACACGGCGCGGACGACGAAATGCAACATCAGGCTGGCGGCCGAACAAATCCCGAGCGTCGGCAGCACCCCGAGGCGGAAGCGGAACAACGCCAGACCGGCAATAACCGCCAACAGCAAAGCCCATGGGTCGAGGCTGGTGAGCACCGGGGCATCGAACGCCAGCCCAAAGCTGCGCACCGGCGTGGTGGTGGCGAACAGCACATGCAGGCCAAACCACAGCGCCAGATTGGCAATCACCCCCACCACGCAGGCGGTAACGCCAGCCAGCGCCCCGGACAGCGCCCGGTTATCGCGTAATTTTTCCACCACCGGCGCACCCAGAAACACAAACGCAAAGCACGGGACGAACGTGACCCAAAGCGTCAATCCCGAACCGGCAATCCCGCCAGCCACGCCGGTCAGGCTGCCGCCCGCGCGGAACCCGGCCAGGAACCCGACAAATTGCAGCACCAGGATCAACGGGCCAGGTGTGGTTTCGGCCAGGCCCAGCCCGGACAGCATTTCCGGCGCCGACAGCCAGTGATAGCCATCCACCGCATCCTGCGCGACATAGGCCAGCACCGCATAGGCGCCGCCGAAGGTCACCACCGCCATTTTCGAAAAAAACCAGGCAATATCAGCAAATACTCCGCCCACCGCCAGCAATGCGGCAACCGGGGCGAGCCATAGCAGCATCGCCAACCACCCGGCCGCATACGCCCCACGCGCCAAGCGGGCGGACCGGCCGGGATCGGCATCCATCACAGCATCGAGCAGGGCAGGCGGGCCATCCTTGGCCTTGCCTTGGCCGCCCACGGCGAAATACCCAGGCGCCAGGAAACCGGCCAGCCCGCCAGCCAGAACCACCACCGGAAACGGCACGGCGAACAGAAAAATCGCCACAAACGCCGCCGCCGCCAGGCCCCAGGCGATGCGGCCCTTCAGCGCGCCCCGGCCAATCCGCAACAATGCCTCGACCACCAGCACCAGCACCGCGGCCTTCAGCCCATAGAAAATCGCGCCCACCACCGGCACCGACCCCAGCAACGCATAAATCAGCGACAGCGCCAGCATCACCAGCGCGCCGGGGATGACAAACAACAGCCCGGCGATTACCCCCCCAACCGTGCCGTGCATCAGCCAGCCGAGATAAGTCGCCAACTGCATCGCCTCCGGCCCCGGGAGCAAGGTGCAGAAATTCAGCGCATGCAGAAAGCGCCGGTCGCTGACCCAGTTGCGATCATCGACCACTTCGCGATGCATCAGCGCGATTTGCCCGGCCGGCCCGCCGAACGACAGGCAGCCGATTTTAAACCAGACTTTTGTTGCCTCGCCGAGAGTTGGCAGTCCGTTCATGCTCGTGCTCCGGGTAATTATTTTTTTGTTTTGCTAAATCCTGCGAACGTTCCAAAACTTAGCCACCCCCGGCAGCACCCCGGTCAGATCCGACCGCCACGCGCTTGGCTGCATCGTCAGCCCGCACGGCACAAAGGGCACGGTATCCATCGCGTCCAACTGGATGTCCCGCGCCAGTGCCGCCTGCTGCGCCGGATCGGTGGTCGTGGCCCAGCGCGTGCGGATTGCCTCGTAATTCGGCCCGTTATACCACCCGGCCTCAACCGTTTCGTTGCCGCGCAACCGCGAATTGACCAAGGGTGTGGCCAGCGCCAGCCCGGGAATGGACAGCATGTGGATATGAAATCCGCCCTTGTCGACCGGGTCCTTGCGCGATACCCGCGTGGTCATGGTGGACCAGTCGGTGACCTGCAAATCGAGATTGATACCAATCCGTTTCAGCAGATCGGCAAGCACCTCGCTCGCCGCCTTCACGTTGGGATAATCGCCGGGCAGCACTTGGACGATGCGTTCGCCCTGATAGCCGGCAGCGGCCAGCGCGGCCTTGGCGGCAGCGATATCGAGTGGCTTTTTCAACCGCTCCATCCCCGCATCGTTGGCCCAAGGGCCGGGCGGAAAGAAGCCGATGCCGGTGCGTTGCAGACCCGTCTCGATACCGGCCACCGCGTTGACGAAGTCGGACTGATCGACCGCGCGCAAAATCACCTGCCGCATGGCAGCGCGGTCGAACGGCGCGATGGTGTGGTTGAAGCGCACCAGCTTGAATTCGCCTTCGGTTTCCAGCACCTCGACGCGCAATTTCGGATCGCGTCGCATCAACGGCACCAGATCATGGGCGGCATATTCCCACCAATCCTGCTCGCCTTTCTGCAACGCGGCGAATGCGGTGCCGATATCTGGCATCGTCGTCCACACAACCCGGTCGAAATGGGTGATCTTGGGGCCGGTGCCGCGGTCGGGGGTGCCGTTGGGGCGCGGCACGTAACGGTCAAAGCGTTCATAGACGTTCCGCACGCCCTGCAAGCGTTCATTGGCGACAAATTTATAGGGACCGCTGCCGATCAATTCCGAGACCGGCTTGAACGGATCGGTCAGCGCCAGTCGTTCCGGCATCATCGCCGGCATGAAGGCGCCGGGCTTGCCGAGCGCTTCCGGCAAAAGCGGGAAGGGGCGCTTGAGGCGAAATACGATGGTACGGTCGTCAGCGGCCGAAATCTCATTGCTGATCGCCAGAATTTCCATGCCCAACACGTCGCGCGCACCCCAGCGACGGATTGATGCGACGCAATCGCGCGCCCGCACGGGTTCGCCATCATGCCAGCGCAAGCCATCGCGCAGCCGGATGCGCCAGGTCAGGCCGTCATCTTCCACCACATGGCCTTCGACCATTTGCGGCTGGGCACGATAGTTGGAATCGGTGCCGTAAAGCTGGTCGAACACCAGGCCGGCATGGTTGCGGGTGATGTTGGTGGTGCTGGTGTGCGGATCAATGAACACCAGATCGATCTGCGGGATGAACCGCATGACCCGGGTGGCCTCAGCCGCGACAATCGACGGCATTGCCATCGCAGCACCTGCCTGCAACACGCCGCGCCGCCCAATTTTTGCCATCGTCGATCCTCCTAAATTGCGGATAGTCTGACAATCCGGCCCCGGTCTGGCAACTGCCGCCTGCGGTGAATGTTTAGGCATTTGTTCATCTGTGGGACCGATACTGCTCCCCGAGTTGGTAAAGGGTCACCGCATGTTCAAAGCAATTTCCGTCGCTGTTTTACTGCGCCTGGTGGTGTCGGGACTGGCGGTCATCGCGATCAGCGGCTTGGGGCTGCGCGCCTGGGATGGCTGGCAGGTGCTCACCGCAAACGGGCGCATCCTGCAAGTGGCAAACCTGTCCGAAGACGCGTTCATCGCCATGCTAAACATCCGCACCGATCGCAATGCGACCTTGCGCGCCTGGCGCGCTGACGTCGTCACCCCGCCGGCCATGCGCGACGATATCAAGCCCTTGCAAAGCGCGGAAATGGCGGCTTTAAGCCGTGCGGTGCCGATCCTGGACGGCCTCGCCTTTGCCGACAAGGCGCGGTTGCTGCCCGAACTTGTCCAAATCCAGACGAAACTGACTGCGCTGCAAAGTGAATTCTGGAGCGGCGTCGACAAGCCCAAATCCGCGCGGCGGGCGGGTTTGGCAGATGAATATCTGCAAGCTGGGCTCGGGCTGCAAACCGTCCTCGAACAAATTTCCACCCGCACCTTTGCCGCCGTCCGCAATCGAGATGCCTTTGTTGACCAGATGCTCGATCTCAAAGCACTGGCGTGGCTGGCGGGTGATCGCGCCGGTGAAGCCTCGCTCGTGATTTCCACCGGGTTGCTGGCCGGCAAGCTGCCGCCCGAGGCGCGCGGCAAATACGACACCTATGTTGGCGGCACGCTCGCGGCTTGGTCGGCCATCGAAGGCCAGATGGCAACGATGGCGCCATCGCTCGCGGTCGGCACCGCGGTCGTGGATGCCA
>JACMOQ010000180.1 GCA_014377905.1 Acetobacteraceae bacterium
CTCCGTCCTCGTCGGAGCCCGAAAAAACCAGACCATCGTCATCGCGAGCTGAACGCGCCGAAAACCGCTTGTGACCCTTCGCGTCGCAACGACGATGGACGAAAATAGATTTTTTCGGATTCTCAGCCCTGCCGGGAAATGTCAAAAGCCAGATTGTCGTTAAATTTTATTGCGATATCGAAACAAAATAGTCAATAAAACACGCCATGGCCTAGGCATCCGAAAATTTCAAACCCTGTACTGGCGCGACCCCAACGCCTGCGCTGATCGGCTCAGCCGCGGAAATGCTCCCGCCCGGTGGCCGCAATTGCCCGTCCGACAACGGGCTTGCCACAACGGGCAGCACCTTCGGCGTCATCGCTCCCGACACCCCAAGCATCCGGCAAATCGGGCGCAATATCCGTCCCGCAGCTGGCAAATTCGCCAGGGCGGCCTGGGTGGTGGCCTCGGACAGCAAAGCCTCCAACTGCGACATATACCCGGCCGCTTCCCAACCCAGTTCCCGCACCAGCCAGCCATGCCCCGATGGCAGTGCCACGCCGCGCGCCCGCGCGGTAGCGCGGCGATCCCGCCGAGTGCGAAATTTTGCTGTTCCTGTGAGCGCCCGGTGAAACCGGCGCACCGCCCGATTGAGGCGGATCCAGAGCAATAACGTGAACCCGACCAGATGCGGCATCCGCAAAAATCGCCGCGCCACCAACGCCCCAAGCCCTGCCATGATTATCGCAAACCGCTGCGCCAATTCTGGCGCGCCGTCTGGCAGGGTGAAAGGGGAGGTTGCATTGTTCATGTTTTGTTCTATAAGACCCTAATGCAATTTCTGCAAGCTTTTTGTCATCGTCACCCCCCGCTTGCGGCCACCCCACAACCAGTTGAAACTCGCCTGAATTGAACCGGAGACCACCGCCATGCTGCAACCCCCTCCCGCCCAACCTGGCATGCGCGAAGACGAGGTCGATACCCCCGCCTTGCTGATCGATCTCGACCGTTTCGAAGACAATCTCGACTTCATGGCGGCCAGTATCGCCGGCACCGGGGTCAAAATCCGCCCCCATGCAAAAACCCATAAATGCGCGGTCATCGCCCATCGCCAGATCGCCCGCGGTGCGGTCGGCCAATGCGTGCAGAAAGTCGGGGAGGCGGAAGCCCTCGCCTGGGGTGGCGTGCCAGATATTCTGGTGAGCAATGAAGTCGTCGGCGCCTCCAAGCTCGCGCGTTTGGCAGCCCTTGCCGGCATTACCCGCATTGCGGTCTGCGTCGATGATCCGGGTAATGTCGGAGCGATTGAGGCCGCCGCCCGCGATGCCGGGCGCCGCATTGATGTGCTGGTCGAAATTGATGTTGGCGGCGGGCGCTGCGGCGTCGCACCAGGCTCGGATGCGGTTGCCCTTGCCCAGGCGATTGCCGCCAGCAAGCATCTCCGATTTGGCGGCCTGCAAGCCTATCACGGCCGCGCCCAGCATATGCGCACCCCCGAACTGCGCGAGGCCGCCATCGCCCAAACCGTTGAGGACACACGACGCACCGTCGAAATGCTGCGCCAGCAAGGGCTGGCGTGCGACATCGTCGGCGGGGCCGGCACCGGGACCTTCAACCTCGAAGCCCATTCCGGCGTCTTTAACGAACTTCAGGCCGGAAGCTACTGCTTCATGGATGCCGATTACGGCCGTAACCTCGATGCATTAGGCCAGCCGGTCACCACTTTCGCCCACTCGCTATTTGTTTTGGCCACGGTCATGAGCGCATCACGCCCTGGCATTGCGGTCGTAGATGCTGGCCTGAAAGCCTTGGCAACCGACGCCGGCATGCCCTTGGTGTGGCAGCGCCCGGACATGAAGGTGGTCAGCCTGTCGGACGAACACGGCAAGATCGAGTTCGCCTCGGAAACCGCCTCCCCCAAACTTGGCGAAAAACTCCGCCTGGTGCCCGGCCATTGCGACCCGACAGTCGATCGCTACGACTGGTATGTCGGGGTGCGCAAAGGCCGCGTCGAATGCCTGTGGCCGATCGTGGCGCGCGGGTTCAACCACTGACGGCAAAGCCGCTCCGTAGGGTGCAGGTCCCCTTGGAACTGCACCAACTTCAGACACTTAAGGTCGCGGTATCGGCCCTCAATTTCATGCCCCGCGTTTGGCCGCCAGCAACGCATAAGGCCGGATCAGCGCTTCCGCCGGCAATTTCCAATTCACGTGGATTTTCCACGCTTGGCCCGGCGTAAGATGCCGCCGACGGTTCAAAACCTCCGATGCCCGTGCCTTTGACCCCAACACCACCGCAAGGTCGGCCTGCTTCAACCCCGTCCGCTCCATGTGCGCGCGCAGCAGATCGGGTGCCTCGGGTGGGTCGATTGCCCAGTGCTTCGCCTCGTAGTCGGCAATCACCAGCGCCAGCAGATCGAAGCGGTCAGCCTCCGGGGAGCCAAGTGCCGGTTCATGCTCGAAATAATCTTCAACGGCGACGAGCGCGGCATCATAGTCCGCTTCACTGCGCAGGGGGCGGATATCGAGCATCATACAGTCTCCGAGTTCACGCGGTCATAGTCTTTATGGGTGCCAATGAACTTCACCAGGACGCGCTTGTGCAGATAGGAAACCCGCACGATCAGCCTAAATTTATTCCCGGCGATATCGAAAATCACCCGGTTATCTCCAACAAAATCGACGCTGGTGCCGAAGGCGTCCTTTATATCCTGCGGTGTGCGCCAATTCGCCTTCGACGATTTGGCATCCCAGCTTCGCAGCGGTGCCTCTGCCTGGTCATGCGCCATCCAGAACTGCTTCAAAGTCCGAAGGGCGATAACCTGCATGGGGATTTAATATCAGGTTCCAGAATTGGGAACAAGCACCAATTCCCAAACATGGAACCTCCGCATTCACACCCGCATCCCTTGACCAAGCCGCGCCACAATGACAACACTCTCCCAGCCGGCGGAAACAGCCTGCGCCCGCCGCGGAGCGGCAAAAACTACGACCACCCTTGATCACGCATTAGACGGGAGACAACGATGCCTCAGGTCACACTGACGGTGAACGGCAAAACCTCATCGGTTGAGGTTGAGGCGCGCACGCTTCTGGTTGAATTGCTGCGTGATAAACTGGGGCTGACCGGCACCCATGTCGGCTGTGACACCAGCCAGTGCGGCGCCTGCGTCGTCCATATCGATGGCAATTCGGTCAAGGCCTGCACCATGCTCGCCGTCCAAGCCGATGGCACGAAAGTTACTACCATCGAAGGCATCGCCGCCGCCGACGGCACGTTGCACCCGATGCAGGAAATGTTCCGCGAACATCACGCCCTCCAATGCGGCTTCTGCACCCCCGGCATGGTGATGAGCGCGATCGACCTGGTGGCGAAAAGCCCGCAAGGGCTGTCGCAAGACGAAATCCGCCACGGCCTTGAAGGCAACCTCTGCCGCTGCACTGGCTATCACAACATCGTGAAAGCCATTGATGCCTCGCAGTCCCTGATGCACGCCAAAGCCGCCGAATAGAGCAGCTGCGTACTACTGAAGGAAACATCCCCATGAACGCAGTTTTTCAAGGCATCGGCGCCTCCGTCCGCCGCACCGAAGACCTTCGCTTCATCAGCGGCCGCGGTAACTACACCGACGATATCAATCGGCCGGGGCAAACCTACACCATCTTCAAGCGCTCCGACCGCCCGCACGCCAAAATCACCAGCATCGACAGCGCTGCGGCATCCGCCATGCCGGGTGTGGTGGCGGTTTTCACCGCGGCCGATTTCGCCGGCGTTGGCGGATTGCCATGCGGCTGGCAGATCCACAACAAAGATGGCTCGCCAATGGCCGAGCCCAAACACCCGATCCTGGCCGATGGCAAAGTCCGCCATGTTGGCGATCCGGTGGTGATGGTAATCGCCGAAACCAGGCAGCAGGCGCGCGATGCGGCGGAAGCTTTGGTCATCGGCTACGAGGATCTACCCGCCTACAGCACCTCGCGGGATGCGCTCGCCGGCGGTGCCGCTACCGTGCACGACGATGCGCCCGGCAATCTTTGCTACGACTGGCATATCGGCGACAAGGACGCGACTGACGCGGCCTTTTCCAAAGCCGCCCGGGTGGTCAAGCTCGACCTGCTGAACAGCCGTCTGGTCGCCAACCCGATGGAACCCCGCTCGGCGATCGGTGACTATGACCGATCCGGCGAGATGCACACGCTCTACACCACCAGCCAGAATCCGCA
>JACMOQ010000181.1 GCA_014377905.1 Acetobacteraceae bacterium
TCACCGAGGTTGTAATAAAGCGGCCTGGACGATGCGAAGGCGCGAACATGTTCGGCAAGGCGTGCCCTGATCCGCGATTGCCAGACCCGGTCCACCAGGCTCGGGGTGCGTTCGTAAACCGAAACATCCGTCGGTTTGGCCCGCTGGCGTGCGCGCGTCTGCTCGAACAGCCAGTTCGGCACGCCGGGATGGTCAGGTGAATACCGGTGATAAGGTGCGTAAAAATCCGTCGCAATGTTTTCAATAAAAACGCCCATCCCGGCCGCCGTCGCCGCGCGGGCGATGGCAATCGCGGGATCAAGCGGGCCATCCCGCACCCCGGTCACGCGCACCGTCCGCACCCCGATCTGGCGCAGCGCCGCCCACTGCGCCGGCGTCTGGGAGTGCCACATGATGATCTGGAAATCATCCCATGCCGGTGCCGCGTTGGCGACGCCGTGCGGCGCCACCAGCGTCAAAAGCCAAATCATCAGAACGCCGGCGCGGGTCAACTGTCCGCGGTCCTGCCGAGCAGACAAGGCACGAAGATCAGGGCAACCACCAAGGTGCAGGCCAGGCTCAGCAGCAGCAGCAGCCCCATGCTCGCCGTGCCCGGATGTACGCTCAACGCCAAAGACCCGAAGGCGGTCGCGGTGGTGAGCGCGGAAAACAGGATCGCGCGCGCGGTCGCCGAGCCGAGGAAGTTCCGCCTGCCTGCCCGCCAGTTCATCACGAAATAGATGTTGAACGACACCCCGACCCCAAGCAGCAATGGCAAGGCGATAATATTGGCAAAGTTCAGCGACAGCCCCAAAGTTACCACCACCACCACCGTCAGCAACGCCGATAGCAGCAGGGCGGCCATCACGATGGCGACATCAGCAATTCGGCGCAGGATTGCCAGCAGCAACAGCGTGATCCCGACCACCGCCCCGATCGCGGCGGTGCGGAACGCGTCGAGAATGGTGGTGGCGGTGGCCGCAATGATAATCGCCGCCCCCCCGGCATCGGGGGCGATAGCAGTCACCCCGGCGGTAAACCGGCGCAGCCCGTCCGCGTCCTGCGCGTTTGCGGCCGCGAGCGCCTGCACCCGCACCCGCCCATCCGGCAATTGCCAGTCGGCCCGCAGTTCGGCCGGCAAATCGGCATCGGTTACCGCGCGCGCGGCAAGGGCGGCGCGCAGCCGGTCCAGCTGCAAGGGCAGAAAGCGGGTCAGCGCCTGATCGGCAATCAGCAGGCGATCATCAGGGGCGGCCAGCAAGACCCGCAGATCACTGGCGATCAACATCAGCGGGTGATCGGGTTTAAGAATGCGGGCCGCACCATCAAGCTCGGCCAGGGTCGAGCCCGCCGCGAGACGCAAATCGGCAATGGTGACCGGGGCTGCCGGCGGCCGGCGGGCAAGCGTTGGCGCCAGCAGGCCTGCCGCGTCCTGCACCAGCGCAAGCTTCGCCGCCTGGTCGGCCGGCACGAAGCTCGAGACCGTCAAAACCTCGGCCACATCCGGCAGTTTGGATAGCCGCGCCGCCAGATCATCGGCCATCTGGCGTGACGCCACGATGATGTCGGCGCTGTACGGGCTGGTCAGCGGGCTGTCCATCAGATCGCGCAAGGTGACCATCGCTTCAGTAGTGGCAACCTTGGTGTGCAGCGGGTCGCTGTCAAAGCGCAGCTGCGGCACAAGCGCGAGGCCGAGCACGGCGACGGCCGCGAACCCGGCGAGAATTGCGCGACGGCCGCGCAGCATCCGGCCCTCGAACAACCCCGCCCACGCCCAGCCGATTTCGCCCGCTTCCGGAAGCGGTTGCGTCAGGGCGAGCAAGGCGGGCAGAAATGTGATGGTGGCGATGAAAGCGATGATCATCCCGCCACCGGCAATCAGGCCAAGTTCGGCCACGCCGCTGAAATCGGTCGGCACAAAGGCGAGAAAACCGGCGGCGGTGCCGAGGGCTGCCACGAAAACCTGCAATCCAACGCTTCCCGCGACGAAATCCAGCGCAATGGCCGGGTCCGGGTGCAAATGCCGCATTTCGCGATAGCGGACGCAGAACTGGATGGCGAAATCCACCGCAATGCCGACAAACAGGATCGCGAATGCGACCGAGATCAGGTTCAACGTGCCGACCGCAAGTGCTGCGAACGCAGTGGTCAGCGCCAACCCAAGGCCAAGCGTGGCCAGGATTGGCAGGATCAGCCGCCACGACCGCACCGCCAGCATCAGCCACACCACCACCAGCGCCGCCGATGCCAGTGTTCCGATGGCCGCGCCCTGGGCAACGGTCGCGAATTCCTCATCCGCCAAAGCCACCGATCCGGTCAGCCGAACATGGGCCGCACCGGATTTCACCCAGGGAAGCTGGGCGGCCGCCGCCCGGAGCGCGCTGGTGGCCGCGCCGCCAGGCTGCAATTGGGTGTAGTCGAGCACTGGCTGGACCAGCACAAAACGGAAGCGCCCGGCCTGCTCAACCAGATTGCCGCCAAGCAGTCGCTGCCAGGACAAGGGCTTGGCGCGCCCAGCCCCGGCTGCGTCGAGGGTTTGATGGAATGCCAGCAACGGTCCGGCGAAGGGTGAAACATCCGCGCCAGCCTGGTTCACCCCAAGCCCCAGCAAGGTTAGCGCCGCGAATAATCCGCGCGCGCTTGGGTCGGCGGCAAGCTGGCCCAGGAAAGGCTGGGCATCAATTGTCTGGTCCAGCAAGGCTGCCAGCGATTTCTGGTCGAGAAACAAAAACGCGTTTCTGGCAAAATAGGGCAGCGCATCGGGCTGGCGGACGCTGGTGAAATGGATTTTGTCAGCGGCCAGGGCAGCGGCAAGGCCCGCCGCAGTTTCTTCGGCGATCTCGGGCAGGTCGGCGTCGATCACCGCGACCAGCAAATCCTGGAATTGCGGAAAATCGCGGTTGAACGCCGCGTCCTGTTGGCGCCAACGCAATTTCGGGGAAAACATTTCGTAGGTGTCGGTCGAAATGCCCAGCCTTGCGCTGGTGACCCACACGCTACCGGCCGCGAGCACCGCAGCGCCCAGGGTCACGGCCATGGCATGACTGCGGCAGAAACGCACAATCATGGTCAAAATAATTGGCAGGTTCATAGCGCGGGGGATAGTGGGTTAGGCGACCTTGGTCTATCCCATCGATGCGGCACGATCCGTGCGTTTTTTTGACGCCAGCCCGTGTTCACGCCAAAAGGCGTGTCGTAGGAGACCGGCGCATGGCCACTGCCCCCGCGAAAACGGCAGTAATTGCTTATTTGTTTTCCAACATAGAAAATCTTCCGTACCCCTGCCTGCTTAGAGAAGCTAAATGAAATACATCTCCACCCGCGGCCAAGCCCCCACTTTGGATTTTCCCGGCGTCCTGCTCGCCGGCCTCGCCAACGATGGCGGTCTTTACATCCCGCAATCCTGGCCCAGCTTTTCGCCCGCCGAATTCCGGGCGATGCGCGGCCTATCCTACCCGGCGCTGGCGGCCCGTATCATGCGCCCCTTCGTCGGTGACGGCATTCCCCTGGAGCCGATGGCGGCGGCTGCCTATGCCGGTTTCACCAATCCGGCGATTGTACCGCTGGTGCAGTTGGAAACTGGCGTATTCGTGCAGGAGTTGTTTCACGGCCCGACGCTCGCCTTTAAGGACATGGCGATGCAAATGCTCGGGCGCATGTTCGACCATGTGCTCGAACAGCGCGGCGAACGGGTGATGATTGTCGGCGCGACATCCGGCGATACCGGGTCGGCGGCGATTGAGGCCTTTGCCGGGCGGTCGCGCGCCGACATGGTGATTTTGCATCCGCATAATCGCACCAGCGACGTGCAGCGCCGGCAGATGACCACGGTTGCCGCGCCGAATATCGTCAATGTCGCGGTTGGGGGCAGTTTTGACGATTGTCAGGATCTGGTGAAGGCGATGTTCGCCGACGCGCCATTCCGCACCGATTTGCATTTGTCGGCGGTGAATTCAATCAACTGGGCGCGGATTGCAGCCCAGGTGCCGTACTACGTCGCCGCCGCCCTGGCGTTGGGCGCGCCCGACCGCGAGGTTGCATTCGCGGTGCCGACCGGCAATTTCGGCAACGTGCTGGCGGCGTTCGTGGCCAAGAAAATCGGCCTGCCGATTGCAAAGCTGGTGATCGGGTCGAACCGCAACAACATCCTATCGCGCTTTCTTAGCCGCAACGACATGTCGATCGCACCGGTTGAGCCGAGCCTGTCGCCGAGCATGGACATCCAGGTCAGTTCCAACTTTGAGCGGCTGTTGTTTGAGTTGCTCGGCCGCGACGGGGCTGCGACCGCCGCTTGCATCGCAGCCTTTCGGACTACCGGGAAAATGCCGGTGCCCGATGCGGCGTGGCAGGCGGCAAACAGGCTGCTAACCGGGTTCACCCTGGATGACGCCGGAACATTGGCGGAAATCCGCCGGGTTTATGCGGCTTCGGGTTACATCGCTGATCCGCACACCGCGGTCGGGATTGCCGCCGCCCGCGCCCATCCGGCGCCAGGGGTGCCGATGATTGTCGCCGGCACCGCCCACCCGGCCAAGTTCCCTGACGCGATTGAGGCTGCCATCGGCATCCGCCCCCCTCTCCCCAGGCACCTTGCCGACCTATATGAACGGTCCGAGACTTATACCGTGCTGCCCAACGAGCTTGCCGCCATCCAGGCCCAAGTTCGCGCGCTGGCCCTAAGGAACAGATGATGAAGAAGCAACTCGACGCGATCCAGGTGACCACGCTGCCGTCTGGCCTGATTGTGGTGACCGAAACTATGGACCGGGTCGAAACCGTGTCGTTCGGCGCCTATGTGGCATCCGGCACCCGGCATGAAACCGCGGAGGAAAATGGCGTCTCGCATTTCCTCGAACACATGGCTTTCAAGGGCACTGAAAACCGGTCGGCATCTGCAATCGCGGAAGAAATCGAAGCCGTTGGTGGGCACATCAACGCCTACACCGCGCGTGAGCAAACCGCGTTTTATGTTAAGGTGTTGAAGGAAGACATGGCGTTGGGCGCCGACATCATCGGCGACATTTTGACCCATTCGACGTTTGACCCGGACGAATTGGAACGCGAGCGTGGCGTGATCCTGCAGGAAATCGGCCAGGCCAACGACACGCCGGATGACATTGTGTTCGATCATTTCCAGGAAACTGCCTATCCTGATCAGCCGATGGGCCGCCCGGTGCTGGGCACCGAGGCACTGATCCGCGGCATGAAGCGCGATACGCTGATGCGTTACATGCGCAGCCACTACACCACCGGCAACACCGTCATCGCCGCCGCCGGCAAGCTCGAACATGCCCATGTGCTCGATCTGGTGCAGCGCCACTTCGCCGACCTGCCGACCAGCCCGGCCAAAACCCCGCAATTCGGCGAGTATCATGGCGGTGAATTCCGTGAGGCGCGGGATCTCGATCAGGTCCATATCGTGCTCGGCTTCCCCTCGGTTGCCTATCTCGATCCGGATTATTACCCGACCTTGCTGCTTTCGACCGTGCTGGGCGGCGGCATGTCGTCGCGCTTGTTTCAGGAAATCCGCGAAAAGCGCGGGCTGGTCTATTCGATCTACAGCTTCGCCGCCCCGCATCTCGACGGCGGGGTGTTCGGCATTTATGCCGGAACCGGCGAAAGCGAGGCCGCCGAGCTGATGCCGGTGACGCTTGACGAGCTGCAGAAAATCCAGCTTGGGGTGACCGAGCAGGAACTCGCCCGCGGGCGTGCCCAGGTCAAAGCCAGCCTGCTCATGTCGCTCGAAAGCACCGGCAGCCGCTGCGAACAGATCGCGCGCCAAATCCAGGTCCATGGCCGCATCGTGCCGACCCAGGAAACCGTGGACAAGATCAACGCCATTACCCCCGAACAGGTGCAGCGCGCCGCTGCGCGCATTTTCCGCGCCGCGCCGACCTTGGCGGTAATGGGGCCGGCCGGGCAGGTGCCGAGTGCGCAAAAAATCGCCGAACGGCTGGCCGCCTGAGATGTCGCAATTGAACCTCCTCGGCGACCTGCTCGCCGCCGCCAAACGTGCCGGGGCGGATGCAGCGGACGCGGTGATGGTGGCGGGCACGTCATTGTCGGTCACGCTGCGGGCGGGCCAAACCGAGCATCTTGAACGTGCCGAAGGCCGCGATCTTGGCTTGCGGGTGTTCGTCGGCAAAAGGTCAGCGATGGTGTCGTCATCGTCGCTCGATCCGGCGCGTTTTGCACGCCTCGCCGAACAGGCCGTTGCGATGGCGAAAATGGTGCCGGAGGACCCTTATGGCGGGTTGGCCGACGAAGCCCGGATGCCGGATAAGATCGATCTTGATGTGTGCGATATGGCTGAACCCGATGCGGCATCGCTGATCGGGCGGGCGAAGGCGGCCGAGGATGCGGCCCTGGCGGTGGCCGGCGTTACCCAGGCCGAAGGCGCCGAGGCTGGCTATAGCCGGACGAACGCGACCATTGTGACCTCAGCCGGATTTGCCGGCAGCACAGCCCGCAGCGGCCACTCGGTCTCGGTAAGCGCGCTTGCCGGCACTGGCACCGGTATGCAGCGCGATTATGACTACACCAGCGCAGTGTTCCTCGCCGATCTCGAAGATGCCGGGCTGATCGGCCGCAACGCCGGGGAACGCGCAATCCGGCGGCTGAACCCAATCAGGCCCAAAACCGCGCGCCTGCCAGTGATTTATGATCCCAGAGTTTCGGCCGGACTGCTTGGTCATTTTATCGGGGCAATCAATGGCGCATCGATCGCGCGCGGCACCAGCTTCCTCAAGGACAGTCTCGGCAAGCAGATCTTCGCACCCGGGATCACCATCCGCGACGATCCGCGGCGGGTGCGTGGCCTGCGCTCGCGGGTATTCGACGCCGAGGGCGTGCCGACCATCACGCGCGATCTGATCGCCGACGGCATCCTGACCGGCTGGCTGCTCGACAGCCGCACAGCCCGGCAATTAGGGCTGCAAACGACCGGCAATGCGGCGCGCGGCACATCGGCGCCACCCTCGCCATCGCCGACCAACCTCACCCTGCAACCTGGCACCCTGACGCCCTTGGAGTTAATGGCCGATATCAAAGAAGGGCTTTACGTCACCGAATTAATGGGCACCGCAGTTAACGGCATCACTGGCGATTACAGCCGTGGCGCATCGGGCTTCATGATCCGCGATGGCGTGCTCGCCGAACCGGTGGGGGAAATCACCATCGCCGGCACCTTGCAGCACATCTTCGCCCATATGGTCCCCGCCAACGATCTCCGCCTGCGGCGCGGGACAGACGCGCCAACAGTTCGGGTTGACGGATTAATTATGGCAGGAGGTTAATCTTTTTCCCCCTCGAATTCGGCGCAAAACATGCTATGTTAAGCGCTTATTCGGGAGAATGAGACGCATCATGCGCCACACCGGTCTGTCTATCGCCTTCCTGCTCGCTGCATTGCTGGCATTTTCACCCAACCTCGTTGATGCCGCCGCCGGAAGCGGCACGTCGTCGGGAAGCCGCGGCACGCGCACCTATACTGCGCCGCCACCAACCGCCACGGCGCCGTCAACCGCGGCACCAATGCAGCGGAGCGCAACTCCGCAAGCGGCCCCGAACCGGGCCCCAACCGCTGCTGCCGCCCCGGCTGCTGGCGGTTTCATGAGCCGCAATCCTTTGATGGCCGGTATGCTTGGCGGCCTGATCGGCGTCGGCCTCGGGGGCATGCTGTTCGGCGGCGGGTTCTTCAGCGGCATGTCCGGGATGGGGATGGGTGGCATGTTTGGCCTGCTGATCCAGATTGTGATCATCGCCTTCATTGCGCGCTGGCTTTACACCCGCTTCGTGCGGCGGCCGGCGATGGCAGGTGGCCCCGAAATAATGGACCGCACTGCCAATGATGGCGCGATGCAGGGTGCCAACGCCCCGGTTGCCCCGCCGGTCGTGATCGGCCCGCAGGACTACGCGGCATTCGAGCAAATCCTGCAAGGCGTGCAGGCCGCCTGGAGCGCGCAGGATATGCATACCCTGCAAACCCTCGCGACACCTGAAATGGCCGGCTATTTCAATGACCAGCTTTCCGACATGGCAAGCCGTGGACAGCGCAATACGGTAACTGCGGTGCATCTCGACCAGGGCGACCTGTCCGAGGCATGGGCCGAGCAGGGACGCGATTATGCAACCGTTGCGATGCGCTTCTCGATGATCGACGCGACCTACGACAGCACCGGTCGGGTGATAAAGGGTAATGCCACGACGCGCACCGAGTCGACCGAAGTCTGGACCTTCCTGCGCACTGCGGGCGGACGTTGGATCCTGTCGGCGATCCAGCAGACTCACTAACTATGGCAGCTTCCAGCTTAAGAAAGCACCCTCGTCCTTCGGGCGAGGGTGAAGGCGCGACCCTACCTAATCAACCCAGCCAACGGGCTAGACGGATCAGCCCCCATCCGCCGCGGCATCCGCTTAGCCAAGAACGCCAGTCGCCCGGCTTCCACCGCATGCTTCATCGCGCGCGCCATCAGCACCGGGTTGCCGGCATGGGCGATCGCAGAGTTCATCAGCACCGCGGTGCACCCCAATTCCATGCCGATTGCAGCGTCCGACGCCGTGCCAACCCCGGCATCGACCAGCAATGGCACCTTGGCCTGTTCGATCATCATCGCCAGCATCGCCGGGTTCTGGATGCCGAGCCCGGAGCCGATCGGGGCACCCAATGGCATGATGGCAACGCACCCCATGTCTTCCAGGCGCTTGGCTGCCAACGGATCGTCAGCGCAATAGACCATCACCTCAAACCCGTCTTTGATCAGCGCGTCCGCTGCTTCGAACGTTGCCGGCATGTCGGGGTAGAGATGCGGTGGCGGCCCCAAGACCTCAAGCTTCACCAGGTTCCAGCCGCCGGCCTCACGCGCCAGGCGCAAAGTACGCACCGCGTCGCGGGCGGTATGGCAGCCGGCCGTGTTGGGCAGATAGGTATATTTTTTCGGGTCCACGTAGTCCTGCAACATCGGCTGGCCGCTGTCTTCGATGTTGACCCGGCGGACGGCGACGGTGACGATTTCCGCGCCGCTCGCGTCAATCGCGGCGGCGGTTTCGGGCAGGTCCTTATATTTGCCGGTGCCCACGATCAGGCGGGATCGGAAGGTTCGGCCAGCGACGGTCCAGAGATCTTCCACCTCAGCCCCCTCCGATAAAATGCA
>JACMOQ010000182.1 GCA_014377905.1 Acetobacteraceae bacterium
GCGCCGTTTTGGGCGGGCGTTACAAGGCAGGTGAACTAAGCAAGGTCTTCTTTGCTTTCCCGTTACCCAGGCTTGCTTTTGATCGCCAAAGCCTTGTTCGCCTTAACCTGATCCAACGCGGTTTCGGGCTTCTTGGTATCGCCAGACTTGCGGGCTTCCTTGGCGGCACTGCGTGCGGCCATGGCCCGCAGGATCGCGTCTTCCTTCGACAACGCCGCGTGCAGCCCGGAATTATCCGGTCGCGGCGGGGGTGGTTTCCCGCCGGTTGCCGCCACTTGCTGCTTGCGTGACCATTCCGCGACCGGCGGCGCGGTTTGGCCTGCGGACGGGGTTTGCCCGACACGACGTAGCTGGCGGGCTTCCTGTTCGATATTCACCCGGGCGAGCGGTATCGTACTCGGTGCTTTGGCGGCGGGTTTACGTGCCCCGGCCGGTTCCTCGATCGATTTCAGGACATTGGCCAGCACTTTAGACAACGCGGCCGGCTGGCTTGGTGTCCGTCGGCGGACCTGATTGGCGGCTTCATGTGCCATGACGGTGGCAAGGTTGGTCGGCGGCGACGGCCCGCGCTTGGTCGGCTGTTTCAACGGCTTGGGCGAGCTGGCGTTCAGCACATGGGCCAAGACATGGCTTGGCTTTACGATCGGCGTCTTGGCCAGGGCCTGACGGGTTTTCGCCTCGTCATTGCTGCGCGCGAGGATGAGCAACGATGCCGATGGTTTCGACATCATCGACGTTTTCGTGAAAAGCTGGCGCAGCCATTTCAGCACCGAACCCACCTCCGGACACAAGGCCACGCCACGGCGGGGACCCTCCATAAACTAGCGGAATGACGGCGATTGGAAAAGCGGGAAACGCCCACCATCCCTTGATGACGATCATTGCCTAGATGATCGCCAGCCCACGTATTATTTCGGATCGTCCGTCCGAATTGCTTGCACCGACCCGTAACTTTCCGGCACACTATCGAAAGCTGCCAGAGAGCAGCCGCTGAAGGAAACAACTATCCGGGAAACAAACGACCATGAGCGATACAACATTGGACGTGGCCGGCGCCGACCCAGGGGGATATCCTATGGGCCCGCTGGAGGAGCTGCATAGCCAGAAGGAAAATTTTCGTAACGCTTCCCAAGACCAGGTTGTTACTAAAACCCACTGGCATATCGCCGTCGCCAACGGTTTGGGCTGGGGCTTCGATGGCATGGACGGGGTAATTTTCGCCCTTGCCGCGCCGTTGTTCATGGTTGAATTCGGGGTTGGCATCCCGGAATTGCGCAGTGGCGGGCAGATCGCGCTGATCGCCAGCGTGGTCGGGATTTATTTCTGGCCGTGGCTCGCCGATAAAGTCGGGCGCCGCACCTTGCTCGCCGTCAATATTGCGATGTTCTCGTTCTTCATGCCGGTGGCCGCCTGGGCGCCGACCTGGACGACCTTTATCATTGCGCGAATGTTTCTGAATTTCGCGCTGAGCGGGGAATGGGCGCTCGGCTCGATGCTGGTTGCCGAAACCTGGCCCGCACGTTTGCGCGGGCGGGTGCTATCGATCAACCGCGGCACATGGTGCCTCGGGGCGTCTATGGCGGGTTTGATTTCAACTTATGTCATCGCGGTTTACGGCTGGCGTTGGGGCATGACGGTGCCGGTGGTGATCGCGGTGTTGGGGATTTATGTCCGCAGTTCGTGCCCGGAATCCCCCTATTGGGTCCGCACCCAGGATCGCAAGCGGCGGATCAAGGAAACCCTGGCGCAAGGCAGAACTCTGGACGCTGCGGACGCGGCCTGGAATAAAAAGGCGGAAAAATTCTCCTATATGCAGCTATTTGCGCCTGATATGCTGAAATCGACGCT
The DNA here is from genome assembly GCA_014377905.1 of Acetobacteraceae bacterium. GTDB lineage: Bacteria > Pseudomonadota > Alphaproteobacteria > Acetobacterales > Acetobacteraceae > CAITOL01. The sequence goes on from JACMOQ010000182.1 coordinate 1,849, forward strand.
GGTAGGCACCTTCGTCGCCTGTTGCAGCACCTGTATATTCGGCACAGTTGGTGCGTGGATGCCGCTTTATCTGAAAACCGAAATGGGCTGGAGTGTCGCGCAATACAGCACGTTCTATGTCGCCTGGGGTTTGGTTGGCGCGCTCGGCCTGGTGACCTCGGGTATCCTGGCGGACATGATCGGGCGCCGCCCGGCGTTTGTGATCATGTTGATTGAGGGAGCGGTCTTTATTACGCTCTGGGTCTTTACGAAGGACTTTACCCTGCTGTGGGTTTATGGCTTGCTGTGGAGCGTTGGATTCCTCGGCTTCTGGGGCCCGTCGACGACACTGACCGCCGAGATCTTTCCGACCCGCATCCGTGGTTCCGGCAACGGGTTCTGCTGGTCGGTGGCCTGGGTGGTCGGGTTCATGCTGTGGCCGTTCGCAACGGTTGCGATGCAGCAAGCAACCGGGTCGTTCGCGGCCGCCTTTCTGGCCATCCCGATCTTCATGATTGCCATGGCGATCGGCGTATGGCTGGTGGTGCCGGAACATGCGGGCAAGGAACTGAACGAAATCAGCGTGTAGGCCTGTTAAATTGCTGGAAGCCGCTGCACTAAATGAAACGCCGCCTGCGCAAGCAGGCGGCGTTTTCTGCTGTTAAACCTTCGGAAATGTCTTTCCCGTAAAACACGCCTGCTGCGACGGTCCTATCGTTGCACATCGGGGGGATGGAGATGCAATTTCTGCGCGTGTCACTCAGGATCACGCTGGGCTTCGGGGCGGTTCTAGCGCTGCTCGCCTATATCGGGGCGGCCGGCGTGACGGGCCTTGGCCACACGCTCGACCAACTGACAAATTTTGGGCGCGGTGCCAACCTTGCCGTTGCGGTGATGCAGTCTGCGAGCCAGATGGATGGTGCCATCAGGGCCGCGCGCGATCTTGCGAATGCGGATAGCAAGCTCCATCGCGAGGGTGTCGCCACGGTCGCCCAGGCTTTCGACACCAGTATTCGCGCGGCGATCACCGATGCCGATGGTGCGATTGAAAGCCAGGCGCTTCGTCGTCAGCTTGTCGCGGTGGCCGATTCCAAAGCGAAGTTTGACGCCGGAATGCAGCAATTGTTGGACGCCGGCACCACCCGGGCAAAAGACGTGGAAAAGCTGCAAGCGGTGCTGTGGCCGGCATCTGTCGCGGCGATGGATGACCTCATTGCGGCCGCCGGAGCTGTCGGTGAATTATCCGGCAAGGCGTTTGCCGAGTCCGCCAGGGACCAGATGATAACCGGCGGTCAAACGATGACCCGCTATTTGATCAACCCTACCCCGATTGACGCGGCGTCGGTGGACGCAGCCTTTAAAGCCGCCACCGCGACCCTGGCCGACACAATCGAGCAATTCGATCCAGGGGCGCTGCAGACCAAAGGCAAGGCCGTGGCGGCAACGCTTGCGGCGATGTCCAACGCAGCACAGGGGGTGATTGCCAACACCACCGCGCTTACCAACAAGCGCGAGCAGCTGTTCAGGGATGATGGCGGACGGCTCAGCCTCGCGATGGCGGCCGCCCGCACGGAAGCCCAGGCCGCGCTCAAAAATGTCGGCGAAACGACCGAGGCGAGCGTCGCCGCGGTGCGGACGACCCAGATGATCCTGGTTGCGGCCGGGCTGGTCGTTGGCCTGTTGCTGGCGGGTTTGATTGCAGTCAGCTTGATCCGGCCGCTGCGCGCCCTGTCGACGATGATGGCCCGCCTGGCGGGCGGGGAAACCGACCTCGATGTTCCTTTTCAAAAATTCAAAACCGAAATCGGCGCCATTGCCCGCGGGCTGGAGATGTTTCGCGTCAGCACGATCCGAATGGCGGAGATGTCGGCTGAGCGTGCCTTGGCACGGGCTGATGCGGAGGCCACGCGCAAGGTGGCGATGGCAAAGCTTGCGAGTGGCTTCGAAAGCTCGGTCAGGGCAACAGTGCAGGATGTCGGACGTACCGCGAGTGACCTGACCAAGGCCGCCGCCCAAGTGGTCAACAGCGCCCAAACCGCGATCGGCGAAACCGGCGGTGCCACGTCCGGTGCGGACGCGGTGACCGACGCGGTGAGCATGGTGGCTGCCGCCGCCGAGCAACTGACCGCATCGGTCGACGAAATCTCCCGGCGAATGGGGGAAGCGTCACGCATGGTTGCACAAGCCGCGGGACAGGCCAAAGGTGGCACGGTTGCGATGGACGCCCTGGCGGCGGCGTCACAAAAGGTCGGTGAAATTGTTCAGATCATCAGTGCGATCGCCAGCCAAACCAATCTGCTCGCGCTCAACGCCACAATCGAGGCCGCACGTGCTGGGGAAGCCGGCAAAGGCTTTGCGGTCGTAGCGTCCGAGGTAAAGAATCTCGCAACCCAGACTGCCCGTGCCACTGACGAAATTGGCACCCAGATCGGGGCGATGCAACTGGCCACCATCAGCGCCCAGCAAGCCATTGCCGCCGTTGCGAAATCCGTTCAGACCATTGATGCTGTTGCAGCAGCGGTGGCGGAATCGGTGTCCGAGCAGGGCTCGGCAACTCGTGAAATCGCCGCCAACATCAATGCAGCCGCTGCACGTACCCAGGAAGTCGCCGCATCGGTCGGCACGGTTTCAGTCGTTGCGGGCGAAACCGGCAGGGTTTCAGCGGCAATGCAGCATTCCGTTGCGGGCTTGGTGGCAAGACTTGCAACGCTGGATGGGGAGGTGGATCATTTCCTAACCCAGGTCAGGGTTTAGGGCATCGTCACCGCAAAAGCCTCGCCAGGCTGAAATGGGCCAACAGCGCCTGGCAATATCGGAAAGCGATTTTCGCCACTGCCATCGTCTGCCCCTCGGCCTGGGGAAGATGGGGGAGCAGCGAAATTGCTTACGGTTGCTTTGCATTTATGTTAATTATTTTCGCATAAATACTTCATCCAATTCCTCCCCTTTCAGCCTGCCGGAGACCGCGCCCGAATTGGTGCGGCGGTTTGCTGCAATTCTGGCGGGGTTAACCCTGTTGCTTTGGGGCCGGCTCAACCGAGCGGTGCGGCGGTTTCATCATGCGTTGACGCGGGCGCCGGGCAGGGCGCGGACAGGCGTGCGGGCACTGCGGGCGCGTGGCGATGATGTGCGGGTGCGGCCGATGACTTTGCCGCCGGGGCGGGGCTGGTTGGTGCGGGAA
>JACMOQ010000183.1 GCA_014377905.1 Acetobacteraceae bacterium
AGATCGAGCTGTTCGACAAGTTCGAGAACATGGGCGCCCAGATGGTGCGCGAAGTGGCCTCGAAGACCAATGACGTCGCTGGCGACGGCACCACGACGGCAACCGTTTTAGCCCAGGCGATTGTTCGCGAAGGCGCCAAGGGCGTCGCCGCTGGCATGAACCCGATGGACCTCAAGCGCGGCGTTGACAAGGCTGTTGCAGCGGTTGTCGAAGAACTGAAGAAGAAGTCGCGCAAGATCACCACGCCTGCGGAAACTGCGCAGGTCGGCACGATCTCGGCGAACGGCGAGTCTGACATTGGGCGGATGATTTCCGAAGCCATGCAGAAAGTCGGCAACGAAGGCGTGATCACGGTCGAAGAAGCCAAGGGCATCCAGACCGAGCTCGAAGTCGTTGAAGGCATGCAGTTCGACCGCGGCTATGTCAGCCCGTATTTCATCACCAACGCGGAAAAGATGTTGGTGGACATGGATCGTCCCTACATTCTGATTCACGAAAAGAAGCTGTCGGGCCTGCAGCCCATGCTGCCGCTGCTTGAATCGGTGATGCAGTCGGGCCGTCCGCTGCTGATCATCGCGGAAGACGTCGAAGGCGAAGCCCTTGCGACGCTTGTGGTGAACAAGCTGCGCGGCGGGCTGAAGATTGCCGCCGTTAAGGCGCCGGGCTTTGGTGATCGTCGCAAGGCGATGCTCGAAGACATCGCCATCCTGACCGGCGGCCAGGTGATCAGCGACGACCTCGGCATCAAGCTCGAGAGCGTGACGCTGGCGATGCTTGGCCAGGCCAAGAAGGTGTTGATCGAAAAAGAAAACACCACCATCGTCGAAGGCGTTGGCAAGAAGGCCGACATCCAGGGCCGTTGCAATCAGATCCGCGCCCAGGTCGAAGAAACCACGTCGGACTATGACCGCGAGAAGCTGCAGGAACGTCTGGCCAAGTTGGCCGGCGGTGTTGCCGTGATCAAGGTCGGCGGCTCGACCGAGGTTGAAGTGAAGGAACGCAAGGACCGCGTCGACGACGCGCTGCACGCAACCCGTGCCGCCGTTGAAGAAGGCATCGTGCCGGGCGGCGGCGTGGCGTTGGCGCGCGCGTCGGTTGGCCTCAAGAAGCTGAAAGGCGACAACGAGGACCAGGCCCACGGCATCGAAATCGTGCGTAAGGCACTGCTGACGCCCTTGCGCCAGATCGCTGAAAACGCCGGCCAGGATGGCGCCGTTATTTCGGGCAAAGTGCTCGAGAAGGACGACTACACTTATGGCTACGACGCCCAGGCCGACGAATACAAAGACATGATCAAGGCGGGGATTATCGACCCGACCAAGGTTGTCCGCACAGCCCTGCAGGACGCGGCCTCGGTCGCCGGCCTGCTGATCACCACCGAAGCGATGATCGCCGAAAAGCCGGAGCGCAAGGCCCCGGCTGGCGGCCCTCCCGGCGGTGGCATGGGCGGGATGGGCGGCATGGACGGGATGGATTTCTAATCTATTCCACCACGACGCGACGAAACGAGGGGTGGGCCGAAAGGTTCGCCCCTTTTTTCTTGACTCCTGCTTCGGGTTCTGCGCCTATCCCGGCCTGCAATCGATAATTGCTAGACTTGCTCGGTTTCCTACCCTGGCGTTCCGTCATTATGGCGTTCGATCCGGCGGGTGCCTTCAAGACGACCAACCGATCGGTTGTCTGCCCACCCGTGCAATCTTGCGCGGCGGCGCGACGGAGATGACGACGTTATGGCTACAGGTACTGTTAAGTGGTTCAATGCCACCAAGGGTTTCGGCTTCATTATGCCAGGCGACGGCGGCAAGGATGTGTTCGTGCACATCACCGCGGTTCAGGCGGCCGGCCTGCAAGGGCTGAATGAGAACCAGAAGGTCAGCTACGACGTAGCGATGGAGCGCGGCAAGGCCGCCGCCACCAACCTCAAGCTGGCTTAACTCAAGTATTTCCCCCGCTAGCGTCCGTGCGGTTCACGCATCGGTAAATCACCGATTTGGTAACGCCAAGCCGGGCAAGCGGGTTGTCTGACTCCCCTTTTTCAACATACCCCGACACAGATTTCTGTGCGGGACTAAGGAATACGATCATGGCAGCTGGTACGGTTAAATGGTTCAACGCAACCAAGGGCTTCGGTTTCATTATGCCGGGCGATGGCGGCAAGGATGTGTTCGTGCACATCACCGCCGTCCAGGCCGCTGGCCTGCGTGGCCTCAATGACGAACAGAAAGTCACCTACGATGTGGTGATGGAACGCGGTAAGGCAGCGGCGACCAATCTGAAGCTTGCTTAAGTTTCAAGTGGATTGACGGAATTTAACCGCCATCGGGAATGCCCGATGGCGGTTTTATTTTGTCGGGATGGCATAGTCGCTTATACGTTGCCCGCGATACGCCACCCATAAAGGACGCGGAATGAATCTCATCTTCCGCCAGACGGAAATCCTCTACGCGCTGATTGTGCGCGACATGATGGTCCGCTTTGGCCGGCAAAATCTCGGCTTCGTGTGGACGATCCTTGAACCGATGATCCTGACCTCGGGGGTCATGCTCATCTGGTCTTTGATCAAGGAGCCGATCGTGCACGGCATTCCTGTTATCGCTTTCGTGATGACCGGCTATTTACCGCTCACGATGAACCGTCATTTATCGAGTGGCACAACCGCGTTGCTGCGCAGCCAGGGCGGGCTGCTGTATCACTCACCGATTACCCATGTGCACATCATGATGGCGCGGTTGATCCTGGAATTTCTGTCCACCAGCATGGCCCTTTTGGTGGTCTATTTTATCGTCGTGTCCTCCGGGTTGATCGAACCGCTTGCCAATCCCGGAATCGCTTTGGCCGCGTGGCTTTTATGTGCCTGGCATTTTGGCGCAATCGCCGTCCTGTTGGGAGTGCTGACCGAATATTGGGAGCCACTGGAAAAATTCATCCAGCCCTATCAGTATCTGCAATTACCGATATCGGGCGTGTTTTTCATGGTCGACTGGATGCCCAGCTACGCCCAGACGCTGCTGATGTGGAACCCGACGGTAAGTGTTTACGAGATGTTCCGCGCTGGCTTTTTCGGTGAGGAAATCATCACCCATTACGATGTCAGCTATCTGATCCTGGTGACCGCCGCGACAACGCTGGTTGCAGCGATCGCGCTGGCCAATGTTCGGCCGCATCTCGACCTTCACTAAACTTCTATCGGTAGGGATCGGCGGTCCGCAGAAACCCTGTGACATAGGCGCCGACCCCGGTTTCGAGCGCGGTCATCGGGGATGAATAACCAAGTTGGCGCAAGCGGCTGATATCGGCGCAAGTGAAATATTGATAGGCCGGGCGGATCGCCTCGGGCATTTCGACATAGGCAAACCGCGGCGTTTCACCGCAGGCCCGGATGGTGGCGCCGGCCAGATCATGGAAGCTGCGGGCGATGCCGGCGCCGAGATTGAGAATTCCAGCGCAGCACTTTTGTGTCCACAACCACAGCATGACGGCTGCCACATCATCAACCCAGACAAAGTCGCGCAACTGCCAGCCATCGGCGAAATTGGGACGGTAGGATTTGAACAGACTGACCGGCTTGCCGGGCTGGTGGGCAGCCACGATCTTTGCCACCAGGCTTTGCATCGCGCCCTTATGGTATTCGTTGGGGCCATAGACGTTGAAGAACCGCAGGCCAGACCAATAAGGCGGGACGGGTTCGTTACGCGCAACGCTGGTTAGCACCCAACCATCGAACAGATACTTGCTCCACCCGTAGAGGTTGAGTGGGCGCAGGGTCCGCAAATCAGCCAAATTATTGCTGTCGATGAAGCCCTGGTTGCCATCGCCATAAACCGCGGCCGAGGAGGCATAGATGAAGCCGATGCCGTGCCGTGCGCAAAGCCGCCACAGCGACACCGAAAGGGCGAAATTGGTTGCAACGATTTCATCGCCGTCCGTGGCCGTGGTCGCCGAATTCGCGCCGAGATGGAAGATGGTTTCGATCGCACCGGCATTGGCTTCGATATATGCCAGCAACGCTTCAGGCCTGATGATGTCGCGCGGCAAGCGCTTGGCGATGTTGCGCCATTTCGATCCATCCAGCAGCCGGTCGCAAATCACAATGTCGGCAGCGCCAGCAGCTTCCAGGGCGGCAACGAGATTGGAGCCAATGAACCCGGCGCCGCCGGTGACGATGATCACTAATGGTGCCGGCGGCTGCCGGCAGTGTGTTCACGCACGCCCGTGATCAGCAGAAACACGATCAGGCCGCCAATGACGTTGAACCCGAATACCGTTGCGGTCAGCGCCCAACGTTGCGGCATGATCGCTGCGTCAGGCAGGCCGGGTTCGACCACGCGTTCGAGGAATAACTGTTGGCGTCGTGCCTCGATGCGGGCTGATTCCATTGAAATCGTGGTCTGCGCCAATGCTCTGATGGCAAATTCATCTTCGAGCAACAGCCGTTCATAACGCTCGATCTTGTCGGCAATTCCGTTCGCCTCGCCTGCGACCTGAAGGCGTTGCAGTTCGATCTGACGATTGATCGCGCCGACCCGCTGTTGTTGGGTCAGCAATTGCGGGCTGTTTGGCGCGCTGGCACGGGTCTGGTCCACCATCATCCGCGCATCGGCGAGTTCGCTCGATAGCCGACCAATCATGCCAATGATGCCGGCCGACTCCTTGTTGGGATCAAGCGTGAGTTCGCGCGTGCGAAAAGCCGTCACCGCAACCTGGGTGGTGATGCGCCGTTCCTCAGCGCGGGCAAGTTCGCTCGTGGCAAGCCGGACTGCGTCTTGTTGGATGCGCACGTTCAGCCGATTAACCTGTTCTTCGCCAAGGTCGAGCAGGATACGGGTGATTTGGTAGGCATCTTCCGCGCGGAAGCCTTGCACCCGCAAGGTTGTCAGGCCACTGCCGGTGTTAACAACGGCGGTCAGCATGGTGCCGAAATAGCGAAAAAATGCCTCCTCGGATGGGCCATAAAGGATTGAGGGGAAGCGGGCGAGGAAATCGGCGTCAGCCACGCCGTAGCGTGGGCGCAGCGGCAGGCGCGCATTGAGTTCGCGCAACGCATCCCGGGACGTAAGGTAGTCCCGGACCGCAAAGGCATCGTCCTGCGACCGTTCGAGCCCAGCCAATTGCAGCAGCGCGCTTAGGCCGCCCATGATCCCGCTTGGCTTGCTGGCGGTATGGATCACAAAGCGCGCCTCAGACACGTAGCGATCGCTGGCGACCAGGCCATAATAGAAGGCCGCGAAGATGGTGGGCGACAGAATGACGGCAAACCACAGTATGCGGCGCATGCGCGCGCCAAACCCTGCGCTCGTGCGCCGGCCGGCAGCGGCAATATGGGTGGCGCTCATGATCTCGGCCTTGAAAAGGACGTGGGCGAAGATTGGCCCACAGATGCTAAGGTTAGCACATCACGGCACATGGCGCGCGCCGAGCGTCTGGTCAATCATGCGGTCGAGCGCGTCCCGCCAGTCCGGGAGCCGGACGCCGAAAATCTGGGCGAGTTTGTCACAGTTCAGGCGCGAATCGGCGGGCCTGCGCACTGGCGTGGGCCAGTCCGCGGTGGTGATGGCGATCACCTCGGGCGGGGGGCG
>JACMOQ010000184.1 GCA_014377905.1 Acetobacteraceae bacterium
CTGTATGTCACCCATGACCAGCAGGAAGCCGTGGTGCTCGGCGACCGCATCGGCGTCATGCAGGGCGGCAAACTGCGCCAGATGGCCACGCCCGCCGAAATTTATAATCGCCCCGCCGACCAGTTCGTTGCCGAATTCACCGGGGCATCAAGCATGTTGCCCTGCCGCCTGGCCCGGCGGGACGGCGAGTTCGGCATGGTGGAAATGGCCGATGGCAGCACCGTCGAAGCCTGGATGCCGGCAGCACCCGCCATCGGCACCGCCATGGTGCTCGCCATCCGCCCCGAAAACGCCCTGCTCGGCGCGGCGGGCGGCAGCAACCACTTCACCGCCAAAGTCCACGCGCTGCGCTATCAGGGCACCCAGACGATCTACGAACTCGACGCGCTGGGCGGCCGGATCGAAGCCCTCGAACTCGGCACCGCCGCCCGCCACCCCCAGGGGTCGGAGGTCAGCCTGACCCTGCCGCCGGCACTCACCTGGGCGTATGCCGCGCCCGTGTGAGGTTTCGTTGCACGGCGCACCCGAGCCGCTATAAGGCTGAATGGCTCCTAAACGCGCGCGAACCACCGTCAAAGCCTTGCCGTCACCTGCCTTCCTCGACGGCGGCGGGGAAATGGGCGCGCGCATCCGCGCTCATGATTGGGCGGCAACGTCCATCGGACCACCAGCGTCCTGGCCGCAGGGCCTGAAGACTGCGGTGCGCCTGTTGCTGTCCTGCGGTCATCCGATGTGGATCTTCTGGGGCCCGGAGCTCCTCCAGTTCTATAACGATGCTTATGCACCCTCGCTCATGCCGGACCGTCACCCATCAGCGCTCGGGCAGCGCGGCCAGGAATGCTGGGCGGAAATATGGGATATCATCGGTCCGCAAATCGCCCAGGTCCAGGCCGGCGATGGCTCCACCTGGAACGATAATCAACTTATCCCGCTCATCCGCGACGGGCGCATGCAGGACACGTATTGGACCTACAGCTATGGCCCGATCGACACGCCCGGCGCGCCTAACGGCATTGGCGGCGTGCTCGTGATCTGCCAGGAAGTAACCCGGACGGTGCTCACCGACCGTCGCCAGGGTTTCCGGCTGGACCTGGAAAAGGCGCTGCACGGCCTGTCCGATCCTGACGAGATAATGGCGGTTGCGGCCGAACGGCTCGGGCGCTTTCTGGGCGCGAGCCGCTGCGGCTATGCCGAGATCGATGCGACCGGTGACGAGGCTGTTGTTACACGCGATTGGACCGACGGTGCCCTGCCCAGCGTTAATGGCCGCCACACGAAAGGCGTGTTCAAATCAGAGTTTGCGGAAGATTATCGCGCCGGGCGGGCGGTCAGAATTGTCGATACTCTCGCTGACGGGCGCTTTGCTGCTGTTGCAGCCGCATTTTCCCCACACGGGATCATACGCGGCTGGCTTGGCATCCCATTTTTGCAGAACGGGCGGCTCGTCGGCATTTTCTTCATCCATGATATCGCACCACGCCATTGGACGATTGAAGACGAGGCGTTGGTTCGCGACGTGACCGAACGCATCTGGTCAACCGTTGCGGCAGCGCGCGCCCAGGCTGCCTTGCGCGACGCTGAAGCCGAACTGCGCGCCGCGACGGAACTCAACCCACAAAGTCCGTGGACCGCCGATGCGCAAGGCGGCATACTCAGTTTCAGCCCAAATTGGCTTGCGCTGACCGGCCTTTCCGCGGACGCCGCTCAAAATGAGGAATGGCTGACCGCGCTGCATCCTGATGAACGTACCACGATGGATTCGGCTTGGGCGCACGCGACCGCCACCGGAACGTCCTATGATATCGAGCACCGCCTCAGGCTCGCCGACGGATCATTTCGCTGGATGCGGTCACGTGCCCAGCCGCGCCGCGATGCCGATGGCACCATCGTGCGCTGGTATGGCGTCATGGAAGATATCCATGACCGCAAATTGGCGAGAGCCGCGCTGCGCGCGCTGAACGCCAACCTCGAGGAACAGGTTGACGTGCGAACCGCCGAACGTGACGCGGCCTGGCGCACCAGTGAAGATTTTTTCGACATATGCAGCCTCGATGGCGTGCGGCGCACCGTCAACCCAGGTGGCGCCGCAGCCCTCGGCTACACCGTCAATGAAGTGACCGCGATGACGTTCGGCGCGCTCAATCATCCCGACGACCGCGCCGACAGCATGGACGCCTTCGCCCAGGTGGCGGGCGGCGCCACAGTCCGTGATTTCGATATGCGGCTGCGCGCCAAAGACGGCAGCTACCGCCACTATAGCTGGATTGGGGTTCGCGGCGACGGCGTTGTCTATGGCGCCGGCCGCGACATCACCACGCGCAAGGCCCGCGAAGCCGAACTGCACGCCGTCGGGGAACAATTGCGCCAGGCGCAGAAGATGGAGGCGGTCGGCCAGTTGACCGGCGGCCTCGCGCATGATTTCAACAATATGCTGCAAGCCACCCGCCTCGGGCTTGATCTGGCGCGCCAACGCATTGATCGTGGCCGGGCGGCCGATGCGGCGCCCTTCCTGGACGCGGCCAGTCGTGGGGTGGACCGGGCCGCGGCCCTGACCCACCGCCTGCTCGCCTTCGCCCGGCGCCAGGCGCTGGATGCCAAGTCGGTGATCGTTGAAACGCTGGTCCGCGATCTGGTGGATCTGATCCAGCGCACCGTGGGGCCGTCAATCGCGGTCCGCACCCAACTCTGCGCAGGAAACTGGCCGGTTCTGTGCGATGCCAACCAGCTTGAGAACGCGTTGCTCAACCTCTCCATCAATGCGCGCGATGCCATGCCGAATGGCGGCGTGCTGACCTTGTCGACCGCCGTCATGGCGCTGTCGGCCGCCGATCTCGCCGGCGACATTGGTCGCGTGCCAGGCGATTACGTCGCAATCTCGGTCACCGACACCGGCCAAGGCATGACAGACGACGTGTTGAGCCATGCGTTCGAGCCATTTTTCACCACCAAGCCGCTCGGGCAGGGCACCGGCCTCGGGCTATCGCAGATCCATGGCTTCATGCACCAATCCGCCGGCTTGATCAGGTTGGATAGCGCGCTCGACCAGGGAACCACGGTACGGCTGTTCCTGCCGCGCTTTGTCGGCACCGACTCCCTCCCGGAAATGCCAAACCCGGAACCGCTGACCGATGCCGGGGCTGGCGGCCAGCTTCTCCTGCTGGTTGAGGATGTCGACGTGGTGCGCACCCTGACCGCCGAAATCCTGCGGGAACAAGGCTACCGCGTGCTTGAAGCCGCCGACGGTGCCCAAGCTTTGCGCCTGCTTGCCGACCACACCCATGTCGCGGCGCTGATCACCGATGTTGGGCTGCCCGGCATGAACGGGCGGCAACTGGCGGATACCGCGCGGGAACATTGGCCCGAACTGCCCGTCCTGTTCGTGACAGGCTATGCCGGGCTGGCGCTGCGCGAGGCGCTGGCGCCGGGCATGGAACTGATCGGCAAGCCATTCAAGCTCGATGTGTTCCTGGCAATAATCCGCCGCATGGTCGGCGGCGCGCCAGACTGACAAAAAAATCACTTGCGCCGCTGGAGTAGGGGCCCTATTCCCCCTCTCCACGCAGCAACGCACGTGCCTCTGGCCCCCCATCATAAGGGTTACGTAACGACGTCAAGCGTTCTGGCAATCGTCTGGTCGCTGGTTCGTTCGACCGTTTCGCAACTTACGCCCGTCGTCTTACTCAGGCGGGTGTCATATCTGGGGGAGTGCGCGCGATGACATCAAAAATCGCCCGTTTTCTTATTGACCATCAGCCGGCCACGCCGTGCCTGGTGCTGGACGTGGATCGTGTGGAAGCCAATTTCCGCCGGGTCAGCGCGGGCTTGCCGCTCGCGCGGGTTTACTATGCGGTAAAGGCCAATCCGGCCCGCCCGATACTCGACCGTCTTGTTGCACTTGGCAGCAGCTTTGATGCCGCCGGCATCGAGGAAGTCGAGATGTGCCTGGCCGCCGGTGCGCGGCCATCGCAAATCAGCTTCGGCAATACGATCAAAAAATCGTCCGCCATCACCCGCGCGTTTGCTGCCGGGGTGGACATGTTTGCCTTCGATTCGGCCGAGGAACTCGACAAGCTCGCCACCTGCGCCCCCGGCAGCCGGGTTTATTGCCGCATCCTGGTGGAAAACGAAGGCGCCGACTGGCCGCTAAGCCGCAAGTTCGGCACCACCATCGCCAATGCCCGCACCCTGATGCTGCGCGCTGCCGAACTGGGCCTCGACCCATACGGCCTGTCGTTCCATGTCGGCAGCCAGCAAACCACCACCAGCAGCTACGAAGCCGCCATCGGCAGGGTCGCCATGCTGTTCACCGATCTGCGCGATGCGGGGATGAATATCCGCATGGTCAATCTCGGCGGCGGCTTCCCGGTGCGCTACCGCGACGAAGTTCCGGCCTTCGACGCCTTCGCCAACGCCATCATGGGCGCGATGGTCGCCCATTTCGGCAACGCGCTCCCGGAAATGCTGATCGAACCAGGCCGCTCCATCGTCGGCGACGCCGGATTGATCTTGTCCGAAGTCGTGCTGGTCAGCCGCCGCGACCCCGCGGACCCGATCCGCTGGGTCTATCTCGACATCGGCCGCTTCGGTGGCCTCGCCGAAACCGAAGGCGAGTCGATCAAATACCACTTCACCACCAAGCATGACGGCGGTGAAACCGGCCCGGTCGCGATCGCCGGCCCCACCTGCGATGGCGCCGATATCATGTACGAACGCAGCAATTACCGGCTGCCATTGGCTTTGACTCATGGCGATCTGGTCGAAATCCAGTCCACCGGCGCCTACACCACCACCTACGCCAGCCAGAAGTTCAACGGCTTCACCCCGCTGGGCGAACACTACATCTGACGGTTTTGTGTGGACATCCGCAACACACTCAGCAAACGTTTAATCATGAACCAAATGCTCCCCCTCACCGAGGTCAACATTCATCTGCGCGCCTGGCAAGGCGCTGGACTTGGCCGCGCCATGCTCGCCGACATCACCCGCCGTGCCCTTATCGCGGCCCGACAAGTTTCGGCACGGCTTATTGTGGTCCACGCGATTTCTCCAGCGTCGGAAGCCTTCCACCTCCATCACGGCTTCACCCGCCTGCCGGTCGAAACCCCAACCCTGGCACTCGACCTGATCAAACTGCACGGCTTTTGACCTGAAACCCGCCCTGCAATAGAATCCCGCTCATAGGAAACCCAAACCAGGAAGCCACCGCCATGCGCGAAGCCGTCATTGTCTCCACCGCCCGTACCGCCATCGGCAAAGCCTATCGCGGCGGCTTTAACGACACCCAGGCGCAATCCCTTGGTGGCCATGTCATCGCCGCCGCCGTCCAACGCGCCGGCATCGATCCCGCCGAAGTGGATGACGTGGTGATGGGCGCCGCCCTGCAACAAGGCTCCACCGGCTTCAACTTCGCGCGCCAATGCGCCCTCCTCGGTGGCCTGCCAGAATCCGTCGCCGGCATGTCAATGGACCGCCAATGCGCGTCCGGCCTGATGGGCATCGCAACAGCCGCCAAACAAATCATGCATGACGGCATGACCATCGCGATCGGCGGAGGCCTCGAATCCATCTCCCTCGTGCAGAACGACAAAGCCAACCATTTCCGCCGCCAGGACCCGGCTTTGTTCGCCTCCCACCCGGCGCTCTACATGGCAATGCTGGAAACCGCCGAAATCGTCGCCGCCAAATACGGCGTCAGCCGCGAAGCCCAGGATGAATACGCCCTGCAATCCCAACAGCGCGTCGCCCAGGCCCAGGCCGAAGGCCGCTTCACCGCCGAAATCGTGCCGATGACCACATCGATGAAAGTCTTCGACAAAGCCACCAACACATCATCCGACCGCCAAATCACCGTCGCCCAGGACGAAGGCAACCGCCCGCAAACCGTGCTGGCCGACCTGCAAAAGCTGCAACCCGTCTTCAAAGACGGCCAACGCATCGCAATCGGCAAATTCATCACCGCCGGCAATGCCTCCCAACTGTCCGACGGCGCATCCGTCTCCGTGCTCATGGAAGCCAAAGAAGCCGAACGC
>JACMOQ010000185.1 GCA_014377905.1 Acetobacteraceae bacterium
ACAACATGTCAACGTCATGGGCTGGACAGACTGCCATCGTCACCGGCGGCGCGCGTGGCCTCGGCCGTGCGATGGTGCGCCGACTTGCAGCCCAGGGCGTTGCGGTGGCGGTCAACTATACATCACGCCCCGATGCTGCGGCGGAACTGGTCACCGAAATCAGCGCTCGCGGCGGCCGGGCGATCGCGGTGCAGGCGGATGTCGCCGGCGAAGCCGCGGTAATCGCCATGGTTGCCCGCACTGAGTCCGAGCTCGGCCCGGTCAATATCCTGATCAACAATGCCGGCATTGCATGGGCGGCGACGATCGAAAGCTGGGAACCGGCAGGTTTTGCACGGCTCCGCGCGGTCAATGTCGATGGCACCATTCACGCGATCCGTGCCGTGGTGGCGGGGATGAAGGCGCGGGCCTACGGGAGGATCATTAATATATCCTCGGTCGCTGGCTTTGGCACCACCGGGTTTCCCGGCAATCATTTTTATGCCTCGACCAAGGCCGAGGTGAACGTGCTGACCAAGCGGTTTGCGTTGGAACTTGGCCGCCACGGCATCACGGTGAACGCGGTCGCCCCTGGCTTTACCCGCACCGACATGACGGTGGGCAAGCGCAATGCGGCCGAATGGGCGGAGGTTGAGGCGGGCTTTGCCAAGGTCGCGATGACCGGGCGAGTGGGGGAGCCTGACGATATTGCCAACGCGGTGGAATTCCTTGCATCCCCGGCGTCGGGCTGGATTACCGCGCAGGTCTTGGCGGTGGATGGCGGGCGGATGGATTATATTGCGCATGGATAAGGGCTTGCGGTTTTTCTTATTAGAACGCGTCGTTTGAGATATCCGAAAAATATGTCTCAGTAGGTGGCGGCATGGATGTCGCGAAGATTTTCTGGTCTGGCCGCTCGCAAGCGGTGCGGCTTCCGAAGGCCTTTCGGATTGACGGCGATGAGGTGCGCATTCGCCGGCGGGGCAATGCGCTGATTCTTGAGCCGGTGCCGCGAGACTGGGCGTGGCTTGATAAGGTCGCGGGCGAACTGGATGACGATTTTGTTCGTGCGGCCAGTGATCGCCCGATGACCGCCGAACGGCCGAAGATGGATGTGTTTGAGTGAAATTTTTGCTCGACACCAATGCCATGATTGCGGTGTTGAAAAGCAGTCCAAATTTTCTGAGCAGAATGCGGCAATACCAGCCTACTGACTTCGGGATGCCGGTGACCGTCGTTCACGAACTTTATTTCGGTGCCTATCGCAGCACCCAGGTCGCCCGAAATCTCGTGCGAATTGAAGAAATTCAGTTCGAAGTGCTGGATTTTGATGCAGAGGACGCTCGCCAAGCGGGCGAAATCCGCGCCGCCTTAGCCGCCGCCGACACACCGATCGGGCCATATGATGCGATGATCGCGGGGCAAGCGGTCGCGCGCGGGTTGACGCTGGTAACACACAACACGCGCGAATTTAGGCGTGTTCTGGGACTTGTGGTCGAGGATTGGGAATAGCGATGGACAAGACATAATCAATTTCCTTGCTGCACCGCACAATCTTCGGCAACCTCCCACCATGGACATCCAACCAGATCCCATCGCCGCCCTTGCCAACGACCTACTGGCACTCACCGCAAGGCTTGCCGGGCAGACCGCGGAAGACCCGTTCGGCAAGCCGGTGCTGCTGGTGGCGCTGGCCATCGCCCGGCGTATGGATAGCGGGGCGCTGCGGCTTGACGATATCGAAGGCATGATCCGCCACCTGCGTGACGCGGCCTTCGCCGATCGGGCGCAACGGATGGCAGCCTATGTCGGCGGGGTCGATCTGGCAGCGTCGGACGCCGCCTTGGTGAGCCTTACACGGCAAATTCTGCGGCCGGACCCGAATGACAGCCCGGTGCGCTGGGCGGATTATCGGGTGATGGTGGAACGCACCCGATTTGCCGCCGTATTCACTGCGCATCCGACTTTCGCGCTGCCATATCCGGTCGGGCACAGCCTGGCCGAAACTGCGTCCGGACGGCCTGGACCGGGGTTTGTGTCGCACCGGCCGGGCCCGATTACCCTGCGGGAGGAATTTACCCAAGCCAATGCGGCGATTGCCAATGGGCGAGATGCGCTCGACCGGTTCAACGCGGCACTGCTGACAGTTGCGCGTGATACCTGGCCGGATCGCTGGACCGAACTGGTGCCGCGCCCGGTGATCCTCGCCAGTTGGGTTGGCTATGACACCGATGGCCGGACCGATATTGGCTGGTGGGACACGCTGCTGATGCGGCTGGAAATGAAGCGGCTGCAACTGGTGCGGATCGGTGCGCAAATCTCCGACCTGCCGGCCGGTGCGCCGATTGCGGCCCGGATAGCTGAAAGCGTGGACGCGGTCAGTGCCCAGATCGATGCCTGCCCGACGACCGCCGATCCGGTGATCGTGGCACGGTTCGCCCAAATTCTGGTCGGGCGGCGGGATGCTGCGATGACTTCCCCAGCGCCGCTCGAGGCATTGTTCGCGGCCGCGATTGCCGGCGCCGATCCCGCGCAGCAATTGGCGCTTGGGGTTGCGCGCGCCGGGTTGGCCTCGCACGGTCTCGCTTTGGCGCATACCCATGTGCGATTGAACGCGGCGCAACTGCACAACGTGGTGCGCCAGCGCCTCGGCATCACCGACCCGCCGGAGGAACCCGCACGGCGGCGGGCGTTGTTGGGGTCGATTAATGCGGCGCTGGATAATTTGGTGCCGGAGAAAGTGGATTTCGGCGGATTGCTGGCCGAACAGGCGTCAGCAGCGCGGCTGATGATGACGGTGGCACAGATCACCAAGCATATCGACAGCTCGGCGCCGGTGCGGTTTTTGATTGCGGAAACCGAAACCGGCTATACGTTGCTGGCCGCGTTGTGGTTGGCGAAACTGTTCGGGATTGCCGACAAGATCGAAATCTCGCCGCTGTTCGAGACCGCCAATGCGCTCGAACATGGCGCGACGGTGCTGGATGAAGCGCTGCGCAGCCCGCATTACCGGGCCTATCTGAAATCGACCGGGCGGCTGGCGCTGCAATTCGGCTATTCGGACTCTGGTCGCTATGTCGGCCAGTTGGCGGCGAGTTATCTGATCGAGCGGTTGCGGCTGAAGATCGGCCAGACCTTGGCGCATCACGGTGTTACCGGGGTGGAGATCATCCTGTTCGACACCCACGGCGAAAGCATCGGCCGCGGCGCGCATCCCGGATCGCTCGCTGATCGGCTACGCTATTTGTCGCCAACCGCGTCGCGCCAGGCGTTGGCGAAGGCGGGCCTGAAAGTGCGTGAAGAAGCGGCGTTCCAGGGCGGCGATGGCTATATGCTGTTTGGCACGCCGGAGCTTGCCCTGGCGACGGTGGCACGGATTGCCGAGCAAACCTACCATCCTGCGGCCGGGCCGATCGAGGACCCGCTTTACGCTGACCCCGATTTCGCCGCCGATTTCTTCGCCACCATCCGGACCGGCATGGAAGGGCTGGTGGAGGACGAAGGCTACGGCGCGCTGCTGGGCGCGTTCGGGCCGGCGCTGCTTGACCCGACCGGGTCGCGGCCATCGGCCCGACAGTCGGACGGCATGGGGGCGGCTTTGGTGCGCCATCCGCGCGATTTGCGGGCGATCCCCAATAATGCGATTCTGCAACAATTGGGCTGGTGCGCCAACACCTTGCAGGGCCTCGGGGCGGCGGCATCGCGCCATCCGGAAACCTTTGGCGAAATGCTGCAAACCAGCCGGCGGTTTCGCCGTGCGATGGATTTTGCTGCCCATGGCTTGCGGCATTCGGATATCGAGGTGCTGCGCGCGGTGGTGGCATCCCTCGACCCCGGCACCTGGCTCGATCGCGCCGCCCATACCAAGCGGCCGGGCCGGCGGGAGGCGTTGGTCAGCGTGGCCCGCGCCCTCGAAAGGCTCAATCTATGGGCGGCGGCGCAATCAATGTTCCGGCGGATTTCGGCCGATCATCTGGCGCTGCGCATGG
>JACMOQ010000186.1 GCA_014377905.1 Acetobacteraceae bacterium
CTTATCCGACGGCTCGATACCAATCCGATGAAACGGGCTTTGCGGTTGGACAAGGGCCGGCTTGCGGCGCTGGAGGTGGTGCTGCGTCTGTATCTCGATCCCGATCGGTTGGCGGCGCGGCTGCCGTCGTTGCGTCTGCTGACCGGGCCCGAGGCCGACATTGCCGCCACCGCCGCCCGCATCCTGCCGGCGCTGGCGGCCGCGTTTCCGCACCTGCAAGCGGCGATTGTGCCATGTGCGAGCCAGATCGGCTCAGGCGCGCTGCCGGTGGATCTGCTGCCGTCGCGCGCGGTGGGCTTGACCGGTTCCGGTCTTGACGCTGCCGCCGCGTGGTTGCGGGCCTGTCCGCGCCCGGTGATCGGGCGGATTGCAGATGGCCGGTTATGGCTGGATTGCCGGTGTTTGGAACCGATGGACGAAAGCGATTTTTTGACGAATTTGCACCACGCAACAACGCCCTGATCGCGGAGTTGCGTAACGCCCGGCGCGGCCTGTAGGGTCTGCCCGCTTTGGGGCGGCGCAACTGCCGCCCCGTTTTATTGAGGATTTACGATGATCGACCACACCATCGGCAGCGGCGCCGAAGCCGTCGCCGGCATGACCGTTTCGGTTCACTACACTGGCTGGCTGTTCGATGACGCAGCCCCCGAAAACAAGGGAACCAAGTTCGACAGCTCGCGCGATCGTAACGACCCGTTTCAATTCCGGCTCGGCGCCGGGATGGTGATCGCCGGCTGGGACCAGGGCGTGGCCGGGATGAAAATCGGCGGCAAGCGCACGCTGACAATCCCGCCCGAGCTCGGCTATGGCGCACGCGGCGCCGGCGGGGTTATCCCGCCGAACGCGACCTTGGTGTTTGACGTGGAACTGCTCGGCGTGAGCTGATCCGGGCAGTTAGGCCGCTGGCGCGCCGTAGATTTTGGTGCGCAGCCGGCGCATCCCGATAAGCCAGCGGTTGCGGTCGCGGGTCTTGCGTTGCTCGTATTCGTGCACGGTGGGATGGGACAGGATCATGAAACGTTCTGCGTCCATCGCATCCAGCACGATGCGGGCAACTTCGGTCGCGGTCATCACGCCATCGACGCTTGCAGCCCCTTTGGTGCCACGGGTCATGCCGGTCTGCACCGATTGCGGGCACAGCACGGACACGCAAATCCCGCGATCGCCGTATTGGACGGCGAGATGTTCGGCGAGCGAGACGGCCGCACTTTTGGTCACGCCATAGGCCATCGAATTCATTGAGGTCAGCAGGCCGGCAGCGGAGGCAGTGTTCAGCAAATAGCCCGACCCACGTGCCAGCATACCCGGCACCAAGGCACGTGCGGCGAAGACATGGCTCATCACATGAACCCGCCAGTTCAGGTCCCAATCGGCATCGGGCGCATCTTCCTGGCCGGCGCGCGATATGCCGGCATTGGAGTAGAACACATCAACCGGGCCGAATTTCGCCTCGGCGGCGGCAATCAGCGCCTTGATGTCGACTTCCTGGGAGACATCGGTTGGCACCGCAAGGGCACCGAAATCGGCGGCTACGCGCGCAAGTTTTTCGGCATTCATGTCCGCGATGACGACCCCGCGGGCACCGGCGGCCGCATAGGCGCGCGCGACGGCTTCACCTATGCCGCTCGCGCCGCCGGTGACGACGCAGACTTTGCCTTTGATATCCATGCCCGGCTTTCCCCAATTCTATGATTGGGATGAATGTTACAGCACCTGGACGGGCTGGCAACCGGGGATCAGGTCACTCCGCCAGCTTGGTTGACTGCCACGTCACCATCCGCCAGGTGCCGCTTTGGTTCTGGTAGACATCGGTAAACCGCACCCCGAACGCATTCGGCTTGCCGCCCGACAGCACCGTGATCTGCGCCGTGCCGGTCAGCACGACCGCGTCGCCCAGATCCTGCGCGACCACGTCTGACGGCACCACCGAGGTATAAACCGTCGAGCCGTTTTCCATGTTGGCGATCAGGCTCGCCTTGGTGTCCATCCGTGCCGAGGAGTGGGTGTAGATCAGCCCCTTGCACAAATGGCTTTGCAGAAAGGGGATGTTCTTTTCCGCCATCGCGGTCATCCGCGCGCGGTCGAGGTCGATGATCATTTGTCCGTTGCCGGCCATGGGGTCCTCCTGGAGTTGACGCAGGCCCATGTTAGCCATGGGAGGGATGGCGTGTCACTTCGGAGGATTGCGAGCGCGGCAAAAATCGTCACGCAGTCTGTCTTTGACATCCGCTATCCGGTTCAGTACGCCTTTCAACCAAGTTGATGATGCGATAGCCCGGTGCGGCTTCAGCCAAAGTATCGTGTCCACCATAGACATAGGACGCTGGAAATGACCGCAACCACACCACCCAAAATCGCCATTCTTTGGCGTGGCGATCGCGAGGCCCGTATTGCCGCAACGCCTGCGAACAACCGTTTCCATCGGATTTTTGAGGAACTGGCGCTGCTTGGCATCACGGCCGAGCCGGCGGTGTACGATGAAGCATTTGCCGATGATTGCCGCGACCAGCTTC
>JACMOQ010000187.1 GCA_014377905.1 Acetobacteraceae bacterium
TTGAAGTTGCTGGGTACAAGGGCGAGAAAGTGGTGCTGCTCGGGCCGATGGACATCCCGAGCACCAAGGCGATGGCCGAGGTCACTGCCGATGTGCTGAAAAAAATCGGCATGAATCTCGACTTCCAGGCGATGGATTGGGCGACCCTGGTGCAGCGCCGCGCCAAGTCCGACCCGGTAGATGCCGGGGGATGGAGCATTTTCCAGACATCGTGGGCCGGGCTCGATCAGTTCAATCCCGCGGGACACGTGTTCCTGCGATCGAACGGCAAGGCGGCGTCCCCTGGCTGGCCGAGCAGCGAGAAGATTGAGGCGCTGCGCGATGAATGGTTCCGCGCCCCAAATATGGCCGCCCAACAGCGCGTTGCCGAACAATTGCAGCTGCAGGCGTTTGAAGACGTGCCCTACATCCCGCTCGGCCAGATGATTTCGCGCACTGCGTATCGCGCCGATCTGACCGGTGTGCTCGAAGGTATGCCGCTATTCTGGAACGTTCGGAGAGTGTGATGACCGACGCGATTAACCGCTGCATCGAACTGCTCAAGCGCAATCAGGCAATTTATTATACCGGGCATCATACCGGGCATGTGCTGACCTATGCCCAAGGGCTGGCGGATAGCCGGACCTGGGCTGACTACATCAACATCGGCATGGAACATGGATCGTTCGATATGGTTGGGCTCGCGGAATATCTCCGTGGGCTGGTGGATGGCGGGCCGACAGCTTCGGGGCATCGCACACCGACGGTGGTGGTAGAAGCGCCGGTCAACGGCACTGATGAGGCCAATGTTCGACATAATGCCTGGCAGTTCCGGCAAATTCTCGGGCGCGGCGCGCATGGAATTATTCTGTGTCAGGCCGAAACAGAAGGCGCAACGCGCGCGTTCGTCGAAGCCTGTCGCTACCCGATCCATTTGCAGGGTGTCGATCCGGCGATCCCCCAGCCGGAAGCCCGCATGCATGGCGCGAACAAGAACGACCGCACGCAGGGGGGGAATTTTCTCGGGATCGGTGCACGCGGGCGTGGGTCAGAAGCCACGGCCGGGCTGATCTGGGGGATTGGTGAACCTGAATACCAGCAACGTTGCGACCCGTGGCCGCTTAACCCGGCGGGCGAATTAATGTTGGGGGTAAAGATCGAATCGCCGGAAGGGGTGGCCAATTGCGCGGCAATCTTGGCAGTGCCGGGGCTTGCCTATGCCGAACTTGGGCCGGGCGATCTCGGTCTGTCGCTGGGATTTCTGGGGGAGCCTCCGAACCCGTATCCACCGGCGATGGCCGCGGCCCGGGAAAAGGTTTTCGCTGCGTGCAGGGCGAACGGATTGGCGTTCCTTGAAGGCTGCAACGCAGGCAACATTGCGGGCCGCCTTGATGAAGGGGTGCGGGTCATCGCGGGCGGACGCGAGGATACCGCGGTCGTCGGGCGGGCGCATTCGCGACGCTGATCAATGGGCAAAACCACCGTTACGTCCAATGATGTCGCACGCCTCGCGGAGGTGTCGCAATCGGCGGTCAGCCGGACGTTTTCCGATGGTGGCCGGGTGTCGGCGGGGATGCGCGCGCGGGTGTTGCAGGCGGCAGCACAGTTGGGCTATCGACCCAACGTATTGGCGCGTGCCGTCATCAGCGGGCGATCGCGGCTGATTGCCATTCTGGTTGCCTATCTCGATAATCATTTTTATCCGTTGGTGCTGGAACACCTATGCCGCGCGTTTCAGGACCAGGGCTATCAGGTGCTGCTGTTCATGACCGATCCTGGCAGGCAGGACGCGGTGGTGCAAACCATGTTGCAGTATCAGGTGCAAGGGATCGTGATGGCGTCAGCATCGATGTCATCGAGCCTTGCGCGTGAATGCACCCGAACCGGCACTCCGGTGGTGCTGTTTAATCGTTACGTTCCATCATTACCGGTCAGCAGCGTCACATCAGACAACATCGAAGGCGGGCGGCAACTGGCGCATTTTCTTGCCGATAGTGGCCATCGGCGCATCGCGTTCATTGCGGGGCAAGAAGATAGTTCCACCAGCCGGGACCGCGAGGCCGGGTTTTACAAGGGCCTCGCCGAACGCGGCATGACGGTTTGGCATCGCGCAGTTGGCGGCTACACAACGGACGGGGCAGAGGCTGCGACGCGGGAGATATTCGCCGAAGCGGGTGGGGCGGATGCGATTTTTGTAGCCAATGATCACATGGCCTTCACCGTGATGGATGTGTTGCGCCGCGATCTGGGATTGCGCATACCGGAGGACGTGTCGGTGGTTGGCTATGATGACGTGCCGGAGGCGGGCTGGGCCGGCTACAATTTGACAACCGTTTCGCAGCCGGCGGCGGCCATGGTGGAAGCAACGGTTGCCATCATGCTCGAACAGGTTGGCGACAAAGCCGTGCACCGTCGGGCGGGAATGCTGCCCTGCGCGTTGGTGATCCGGGGCTCGGCGCGGCTACCCTAACGCACCACGGCGAAAGAAGCTTTGCATCCGGACGAAGACATCGACATTCATTTGCAACAGAATATGCAGAACATCCATCGGGATCCAGTTTTCCCGGATTAGCCCTTCATGATGGAGATAGAAGTCCATCACCCGCATCTTGATGAGCTGTCCGGTGGCCGGCAGCCCGAGGAAGCCGGCGCCGTAATGTTCGGTGGTCAGGCTCGGCCAGCCGCCTGTGGCGGTGTAATTGCCGTCGCCAATACGGATATAGTGGCTGGGATCGATGGCGTTGCGAAACGCTTTGCGCCATGGCATGCGATGATAGTCGACAAAACCCTGCACGCCGCGGGTGGCACCGATGCCGCTCGGGCCATACCACATCATTTTCGGATGCCAGGGATCAACCTGCGACGGGATCAGCATCGCGTTCCGCCCCATCGTCGCGATATCGCCATGGTCCCCCAGGGTGACTTGCATATGGCGCATCTGGGCAAGGTTTGCGGCGCTGATCGCCGGATCCTGTTCATCCAGCATAACCCCGTCGGTGGTGATGGGCGCCGGCCATAGGCCCTCGGTGCCGAGGCTGGGGCCGAGCGGCCAGAAACCGGCCTGGCGCATCACGTCGAGCACGTCCCATAGGGCGGTAGTTTGAACGATCTTGCCGTTCAACATCCGATGCACTTCGCCGTAGCGCAGCGTAATGATTCGCCCGGTCGCGGGAATGCCGAGCCAGTCGCGGCGGAAGGTGCCAAAGTAGTGCCCGATCGTTGCCACAAGTTCGTGGCCTTCATAGACGCCACCCATCAGAATGACATCACGACGCTCCAGATCGGGGACCGCATCGATCAACGGACGCCACACATTGGCCGCCATTGCTGCTGGACCAGTCATTTCGTTAAGCGGATGGGACCCGCGCCACGATGCGTCCGGGTGATAGGCCGCTTCCAGTGCCGCATCGATCGTCGCGGGCGTGGCGTCAGCAATCCGATGCAGCAATTGATTTGCAAGACGCTTATTGGCGGCGGATGGCATCGCAGGTGTCCCCTTGCCCAGAGTGGGCTGCGGAGAAAGTGCTTGCATACGTAGTCGGGCGCTGTCAACGTTGCATGGGGACACAGCCGGGGGTTGCGCAGAATGGTGGGGGTGACGCTCAAAGGCGTCTCGAAAAGCTGGGGATCTTTTGTTGGGGTCCAATCGGTGGACCTCGATATCGGCGACCGAGAATTTCTGGTGCTGCTGGGCCCATCGGGTTGCGGCAAGACGACCACCATGCGCATGATCGCGGGGCTTGAAGACCCGACCGAGGGCGATATCCTGATCGGTGGCAAAGTGGTGACCCATCTCGAGCCCAAAGATCGCGACATTGCGATGGTGTTCCAGAATTACGGCCTTTACCCCAACCTGTCGGTCTACGAAAATATCCGTTTCCCGCTGAAAGTGCGCAAAGTGGACAGCGCCACCCACGACGCGCGGGTGCGCAAAGCGGCTGGGATGGTGGAGCTTGATGCGCTGCTCGATCGCCGCCCACGCGAATTATCCGGCGGCCAACGGCAGCGGGTGGCACTGGCCCGTGCAATCGTGCGCGAACCGGCGGTGTTTCTGATGGATGAACCGCTATCGAACCTCGACGCGAAGTTGCGGGTTTCAACCCGTGCGCAGATCAAGAATTTGCAGCATAGGTTGCAAACAACAACGATTTACGTCACCCATGACCAGATCGAAGCGATGACACTCGCCGACCGGGTGGTGGTGATGAACAAGGGTATATTGCAGCAGATCGGCACGCCACTAGAAATCTACGAGCGCCCGGCGAATGTGTTCGTCGCCGGCTTCATCGGCGCGCCAGCGATGAACCTGATCGATGGCAACATACAGGACGCGATATTCAGCGCCGGCGGCATTAGGGTCGCGGGTTTGGGCGTGGCCACGCAGGGGCCGGCGACGTTGGGCTTTCGCGCGGAAGACGCAACTATCTGTGACCCAACCGACGGCGATCTGGCGGCCCCGATCTACACCTTCGAATTGCTCGGCGACGCCACGTTGGTATCCGTCATGATCGGCAGCGCGCTCGTGTCGGTCAAGGCGGACAAATCCGTGCGAGTACGGATCGGCACTCCGATCGGTTTCCGTATCCCTCCTGGGATTTGCCATGTTTTCGACCACGCCACAGGCCAACGCCTGATACAACCCTAACCGTTACGAGCCCCAGCATGAAAAAGACCTTCGCCACCGCATTGTTCGCCTTATTGATGTCAACCACCGCCCATGCAAGTTGTTCGTTTCAGAACACCGTGCCGCTAAAGTCATTGACCGCTGCATTCGATGCTTGGAAAGCAGTTACCGCGACCATGGCCGAATGCGGTAATGTGCGTTCGGAACTGGACCAGGATTTCCGTACGAAGCAGCCGGCGGCGTTTGCGGCCAACCCATCGCTTTATCATATTGGCGGCGTATCCAACGGGACGTTGGTACCGCTGATGAATGGCGGCACCATTCGCCCGCTCGACGCATTGGTTGCGAAATATGGCCAGGATCTGTTACCGAACCAGCTCATCAAAGTTGATGGCAAGATCATGTCGGTTGCGATGGACGTGAACGACCAGCATCTGATGTATCGCACCGACATCTTGCAGGAACTCGGCATCGCGGTGCCGACCACTTGGGATGAGGTTTTGGATGCCGCCGCAAAGATCAAGACATCTGGCAAGGTGGCTTATCCGCTCGGCGGAACCATTAAGCCTGGCTTCGATCTCGGGCTTGACTTCACTAATTTGTTCCTCGGTTTTGGCGGGCAGTTCACCAAGGCCGACAACACGCCGAGCATCAATTCCCCGGCAGGGCTGAAGACGCTGGAGATGCTGAAGAAGATCACCGCCTATATGGACCCCGAATATTTGGTGTCCGATTCAACCTTTGTCCAAAAGCAGTTCCAGCAGGGCAAAATCGCCATTGCCAATTTGTGGGCCACCCGCGCGGCGGCGCTGGATGACCCGAAGGAAAGCCAGGTGGTCGGCAAGATCGGCCTCGCCGCCGCACCAGCAGCCGTCAAGGGCGGCAAACCCGCAACGACGTTATGGTGGGACGGCATAGTGATTGCGAAGAATATCACGGACGCCGAGGCAGATGCCGCTTTCCGGGTTGCGATAGCCGGAATGGGCGAAAGCACACTGAAGGCCGCGCCTGCGGCCGCGGTATGGCTGATCAAAGGCTACACGCCGACCAAGTATGCGGCTGGCGCCATCGCGTCTGCCAACGGTGGCGCGCCACCCTACCCTTCGTCAACAGTTTATGGACTGGTTGCGTCTGCAGTCGGTGACGGAGCTGCTGATTTTCTGACTGGTAAGAAGACCGCTGAGAAAACGCTGGCCGTCATCGAAGCCGCCTACCTGGTGAAGGCAAA
>JACMOQ010000188.1 GCA_014377905.1 Acetobacteraceae bacterium
CACCAATTCGCACCACCCGGCGAGATTGCCCGGCGTACCGGCCGCGAACGGGCCGCGATAGACATCGTCCTGGGTGCGGAACCGACCTTGGGGGAATTTTTCCGGCACGTTGGTCACGTAGTCGAGGCAGCGCACCCGCTTTTCGGCCGCGATATAGCAGGTCGCCATGCCCATGCCGGCGAGGCCGGACATATAGGGTTCGGTGATGTTCAACGCGGCGGCGGTGGCGGCAGCGGCATCGAACGCATTGCCACCCTGAGCGAGAATTTTTGCCCCAGCCTGGGCCGCCAGCGGATGCGCTGCCGCCACCATGCCATTGACCGAGGCCACAATCGGACGCGTGCTGCCCATTAAACTCTCCCGTTACCGTTCGCCAGTTTTGCCGCTGCCAACGCAGCATCTGCCTGATGCAAAGTGATGTCGAGACCGGGGGCGGCGGCGCGCATTGCGGCCAAAATACCGGGGTGAAGCGACGCCGCGCGGCCTTGCAATGCCACCGGCAGCACCCCGATCCGTTGCACCAGATCGCGGGCCAGCCGCGCCAGTTCCCGTCCCGCCTGGTCCAGAATGATCGCGGCCGCCGGATCGTCGGCACCGGCCACCGCCATTGCCAGCATCGCCACCGCGTTGCGCCCGCCGCCATAGACGTAGGCGCGCACCACATTCCAGTCGGCGCCGCCAATGGCGGCGAATAGCGCATCGCCCAACGCGCCCGGAGACTGATTTGCATCAATGCGGCGATAGATCGTGTTGAGCCCTTCCCGGCCGATCCAAAATGCCGACCCGCCATCATCGATCAGCATGCCGCGCCCGCCGACCCGCAACAGAGTGCCATCGGCCTTGATATGCAGCCCGACCGATCCGGTACCGGCATAAACCACATGGCCCGCGCCGGGTGCGAAGGCGTCGTGGTAGCCGATCCACAAATCGTCCTCGACCCGCACCTGGGCAATCCCCAACGCGGCTGAAATGATCGCGGTGGCGGTTTCGGCCTCATCGGACCCGCCGGTCAGCCCGGTAATGCCAGCCACGACCGCATCTGGCGTGAAGCATCCAGCGGCTTCGGCCAGCCCAGCCGCCATCGCGACGAAACGTTCGCGATTGGCAGGATTAAACAAATGCCCGTCCACCGGTGCCAGCGTGCCCGATCCCAGCATGGCGCCGTCGTCACCGACCACCGCCCAACGCGTGGCGCTGCCGCCGGCATCGAGCCCCAATCCTATCATACGGGTCCGATCATAAGAGCCCGATCATCCCGCCATCGCTGCGACGAACCGCCGCGCGATCTCGCGCGGGTTAGTGACGGCAGTGCCAACCACGACTGCATGTGCGCCCATTGCAAGTGCCTTCGCTGCCAGAGTCGGCGTATCGTAACGACCTTCGGCGATCACCGGGCGATGGCAATGGGCGACCAGTTCGCCCAGCAATTCCAGGTCCGGCCCTTCGCGCCGATGAACAGTCTCGTGGGTATAACCGGCCATGGTTGAGCCGATATAGTCACAGCCTTCCGCCTCGGCGCGGATTGCCTCCGCAAGGGTTGCGATATCGGCCATCACTGGCTTTCCGAGTTCGGCATGAATGCGGCGGATTAGCGTTGCAAGTGGCTCGCCTTGCCGCGGTCGCCCGGTTGCATCGATGGCAATGACGTCGGCCCCGGCATCGGCGACCGCTTTGGCCGCCGCGAAATCGGGGGTGATATAGACATCAAAACCCGGATCCTGGCGCTTGATCAGCCCGATGATCGGCACCCGGATGGCGGCCCGGATGGCGGCAATATCGGCCACCCCTTCGGCCCGAATGCCACCGGCACCCGCCTGCACCGCGGCTTGCGCCATCGCCACCATGAAATGCGGCCCGCGCAACGGGTTATCATCGTGCGCCTGGCACGAAACGATCAGGCCGCATTTCGGCAAGCGCACAGACATCAGGCTTTCAGCTTCTGTTCGGCAATCGTTGCATAAAGCGCCGACCCGTAAGGCGTGCAGTCATCATTGAAATTATAAGCCGGGTTGTGCAGTTGCGCGCTATCGCCATTGCCGACCTGGATGTAGGCGCCGGAGACTTTTTCCATCATGAAGCTGAAATCCTCACTGCCCATGCCCGGCGGCTTGGCGCGATCAACGCGGGCTTCGCCGACCAGGCTCGCCGCCGCATCGCCGAGTTCGGTGGTGCGGCCCGCATCGTTGATCAAGGGCGCGAAGATGACCCGGAAATCGACCTCTGCCGTCGCGCCGAAACCGGCGGCAACGCCTGCG
>JACMOQ010000189.1 GCA_014377905.1 Acetobacteraceae bacterium
ACAGCGCGGTGAGGTTGGGATAGTTGCGGGTGTTATAGACGATGAACCCGGTATCGACGTTAATGGTTTCACCACCCACCACCACGGTCTGGGTATCGGCATGCCCGCCTGGCCGAGGTTCCGCTTCGAACAACGCCACATCATGCTTGCCGCGCAACATCCAGGCCGCCGACAGCCCGGCAATACCCGCGCCGATCACCGCAATTTTCTGCCTCATACCGCGATCTTTTTCAACGCGGCGAAGGCGGCGAGCGCCCGGTCGCGGCCGGTGGCGAGGTCGATGATCGGCGCGGGATAGTTGCGTGGCGGGCGGGGCGCGAGCCATGGGGTGTGGATGAAGCGGTCCGCCACGCCGGCGAGTTCGGGCACAAAGCGCCGGACATAGGCACCGTCGGGATCAAACCGCGCGCCCTGCAAGGCCGGGTTGAAAACACGAAAATAGGGCGCGGCATCGGCGCCACACCCAGCGACCCACTGCCACGACGCCGCGTTCTGCGCCAGATCGGCATCGACCAGCGTGTCCCAGAACCACGCCTGCCCGACCTGCCAGGGGATCAACAAATGCTTGACCAAGAAACTCGCCACCACCATCCGCACCCGATTATGCATCCATCCGGTTTGCCAGAGCTGCCGCATGCCGGCATCGACCAGCGGAATGCCAGTTTGCCCGCGTTGCCAGGCGCGCAAGGCATCCGGATTGTCGTGCCACTGCATCGCGGTGAATTCCCGGCGCAGCGGGTCGGTTGGCAATTCCTGATAGTGCCACAGCAAGCCGGCGGCGAATTCCCGCCACAGGATTTCGCTGATGAATTTGGCACGCGCCGGATGATCGGCCACCGCGTGCAGGATCTGGCGTGGCGATATTTCCCCCCACGCCAGATAGGGCGACAGGCGCGAGGTGCCATCTACCGACGGGACATCGCGCTTGGCGGCATAATCCAAGACCCCATCGGTCAGGAATGTGGCGAGCCGCGCCAGCGCCCCCGCCTCCCCCGGGGTCCAAAAGGCACCGAGGCCGTGCGACCAGTCAGGTTTGGTCGGCCGCAAATCCCAGCTGTCGAGGTCATCGGATTGCACGCCAGGATAGCAGTCGATCCGGGACGGCGCCGGCAAAGGCGGGGCCAGCGGGAACTGCGCGAGGCAGGCACGGGAGAACGGAGTGTACACGCCATAGGGTGTTCCGGCCTGGGTCTTGATCCGGTCGGGGTGAAACAGCAGACTGGTTTGGTGAACCACCAGCGGCACTGAAAGGGCTGCCCGCAGGCCGCGATAAGTTTCCCGCGACCAAGGCTCGGTCGGCATCCCGGCATGGACTGCGGACGCGCCGATTTCTGCCGCCAGCCGCGAGATTTCGGTATCGATAGCGCCGCGCCGCAGCACCAGCGTTGCGCCGCGCGCCGCGAGATCGGTGGCGAGGCTTTGCAAGCTGTGATGCAGCCACCATCGCGACGCGCCGCCCGCTGCCCACTGCCCGGGGGATGTGTCATCCAGCACAAAAACCGGCAACACCGAGCACCCGGACGCGATTGCCGCGGCGAGCGCCGCATTGTCCGCCAGGCGCAACTCGCGGCGCAACAGCAGGATCACAGGGCCGGTCATGACTGCGCCAAATTCTCCGAATGCCAAGCGTTACGCCAGACCAGGCGCGATGGATGCGCTCGTTATATGGGCCAAGTTTGGTTTTGCGCACCCTCTGGCGTGCGGGCTGGGCGTGTCGGGGTCACCGCAAAACTGTAAAGCCGGTCGCGCCCGAGCAGGAATGCCCGTCCGCCGCGCGGAAACAGGCCCGCGATGGCAGGATCACGGACATTCAACCCTCCGGTGTAAGCACCGATTGCAGGCAACATAATCCGGGTACCATCGGTCATGAAACACGGCCGTGAGACAACCGTGCCGCTGGTCTGAACCGAAGCCTTGGGATGAAAATGGCCAGAGATCTCACCGCGCGCCTTGATGAGGGCCTGATGGCGAAACAACAGATTTCCCAGGCGAAATTCATCCATCACCTCGCCCGCCAGCCCTTCCGGGGCGGTCGGATCGTGATTGCCAAGAACCCAGATCAGCCGCGTCCCGGCAGCGATTGCAGCCAAGCGCGCGCGGTCGGACGGCGCCAACCGCCCTGCCCCGCGGCGATCATGAAAGCTGTCGCCGAGCGCGACCAGCACCGTCGGCTTATAGCGCCGCAGCATCAGCGCGACCCGATCGAGCGTTGTGGTGGAATCCCACGGCGGCAGTAAGTGCCCCTTGAGGGCCGCCGCACTGCCTTTTTCGAGGTGCAAATCGGCCACCGCCAGTAATTTCTGCCCCGGCCAGAACAACCCGCCGCCCGGATCGAGCAGCAGGCGTTCGCCTGCCAGATGGAGCGGTGCCGCCGTCACATTAAGGACCCGCGCTTGGCGCGCAATTTCATCGGCTTGGCAAACACTGCGCGCTTATCAAGCCAATATTGCCCGCACAAACGTCGTTCGGGCAATGGCAGCTTGCAGCAACAGGCCCTGGTCATTGCCGACCAGAATGAACTTGGTGCCCATGTTGATGTAGAACCGCGCCCATTCGTCGTCGTAAATGCCACCCAAGCCGGCCTGCTTGCCGTGCTTTTTGCAGGCATCGATCACGGTTTTGTAGGCCGCCTGGACTTTTTCATGGCCGAACTGGCCGGAAATCCCAAGATCGAGGGTAAGATCGGAGGTGCCGATCAGCAGCGCATCAATTCCTGGGGTTGCGGCAATGGCGTCGGCATTGGCAACCGCCTCGGCGGTTTCGATCATCACGACGACAGCGGTTTCGGCGTTGATTTCAATCTGTGCCTGGGCGGTCGCCGGTGGCAGGAAGCCGTGCTGAGCAATGCCGCCACCCCAGCTTCTGGTGCCCTCGGGCGCATAGCGGAACGCGTCGGCAACGCGCTTGGCCTGGGCCGGGGTATCGATATGCGGCACCACAATGCCCTGGGCGCCGTTATCGAGCACCCGCGTGCCTTCATCGAGTGCGTCAAAGCAGACCCGCACGATCGGGCTGACCCCGGTATTCAGCGCGGCGAGGCAAAGCTGCGTTGCCTCGTGCACAGAAAACGCCCCGTGCTCCATGTCGATGAAAATCCAATCATAACCGGCGGCTTTGGCGAGGCTCGGCGCCGCAACGCTGCGCAACAGGCCGATGCCGAGGCCGAGCGCCGGTTTGTTGGCGCGCAGCAGGCGCAGGGTGTGATTGGGAATAATGGCCATGTCGTGGTTCCTGGTGATGCCACGACAGGGCAGCATGGCAGCGCCAGGCGGTCAATCCGGCGGCGATCAGGCGGCGGCTGCTTTGGGACGGGTCAACCGTTCCATGAGCGCCGCGAGCCTGGCCTGCTGGGCGGGATCGGCGGTAAATCGCAGCCGCAGTGCGCCCGATTTTTCATGCAGCACAACCTGCGCCGGGTAGGTCGCCCCATCGATGCGAACCTGCACCGTGCCCGACAGGGTGGGCGGCACCCCGCTGATCAACGTCCCACCGGTCGAAAGGTCTTCAAGATTGGCTGGGAAAATGGTGCCGTCCGGCAAAATCACGGTGGCCGGCAAATCAGTCGTGACCCGCGCCTCACTGCGGCGTTCGACATCGCTATTCGACGTCCGAACCACCCGGATGACCGACGTTTTCAGGTCAACCATGGCCATGTTTAAGCTCGCGCTATCGCCGCGCAACGCATCAGTGTGGCGCCGTGTTTCCTGGGCTTCATGGGTCACTTCATCAATGCGGGTCGCAACGATTTGGGCGGCCGAGGCGGTTTCGCCAACGCTGCGGGCAATTTCACTGGTGGCATCGCCCTGCTGGTCCATCGCGACTGCGATCGCGGCGCTGATGGTATCAACCTCAATGATCGCGGCATCGATGCGGCCGACCGCTTCGACGACGCTACCTGTCGCCGCGATCATTGCATCGAGTTCGCGGGTGATATCCTCGGTCGCGCGCGCTGTCTGGCCGGCGAGGCCTTTGACCTCCCCCGCGACCACAGCGAAGCCGCGCCCGGCGTCTCCTGCCCGTGCCGCTTCAATTGTGGCATTGAGCGCGAGGAGATTGGTGCGGGAGGCGATTTCCCGGATTAGACCGGCGACATTGCCGATCCGTCTGGCCTGGGCGCCAAGAGTCGCGATCACCCCTTGCGCATCGTGGGCGGCGCGGACCGCACGCCTGGTGACGGTATTGCAATGGGTCACCTGACGGGTAATCTCGCCGACCGAAGATGTCAGCTCCTCCGCCGCCGCGGCCACGGTTTGCGCAGTCCCCAACGCCAGGCCTGCGGCAGTGCCGGCGCCTTCAGCCGATAACGTGGTCCGACCGGCAGAGTCCGCCATGATCTGGGCAGTGCCATCCATCTGCGCGGTCATGGCGCCAACTTTGGCCATTGCCACGGAGGCTTCCTGTTCCACGGTTTCCGCCATGGTGACCAATGCCTCGCGCTTGTCGCGCTCGGCAACCAACCCCGCCTCGGCTGCCACTCCAAGTTCCTGGGTCGCGGTGTCTGCGGCTGATCGGAACGCATTAAGGGCTGCTGCCATTTTGCCGATTTCGCCCCGCCCTGACATGCGCGACAGATCAAAACCACGATCGTCCCGCGCCAGGCGTTCCATCGCAGTCACAATGGCTGCCAGCGCCCTGGTCAGGCCCCAGCCGATCAACCCGGCAAGCCCCGCCAAGCCGAGCAGCACCGCGCCGCTGACCCAAAGCGCCCGTGCCCGCATGTCACTGCGGCTTTGCACCAGTGTCGCCGTCGTGCCGTCACGCACCACATCCACCCGTTCTTTCCAGGCGGTCAAGGACGGTTCAAGGGTTGAGTAGAACTTGGAAATGCGCGCGACCTTGTCACTCAGCATAAGCTTGAGGGTGGCAAGCTTGTTAAAATCGGCGTGATACGCTGCCATGCTGGTTGCAAGCGCGGCACCAGCCACTGGATTGATATCCGTGGCCCGCAAAGTCGAGGAAAAGGCGTCAAAACTCTGCTCAAATGCATCGCGATAAGCTGGCGTTCCACGCAGGAGAAAATCTTTCTCGTCCCGGCGCAGCATTAACTGCCCAGCAAGCAAGCGGGGATGGTCAAGCTTGGCCAGCACGGCTTCGGCATCATGCGCCGAACCGCGCAGTTTGCCGTGCAGGCCGCTACCTTCATCACCGCCGACTTCGATGACCAGGATGACAATGTCTGCAAAGCCGGCGGCATAGGTTTTTGCGTCAGCGAGAAATGCCTCGGACTGCGCCGCGACGGCAACAAGTTTGGGGTCGGTCGCCGCCTTGGCCAGGAGTTTCAGGTCTGATAACGCGGCAAAGGCTTCCGACATCGCGGAGGCATGGGCAGTGACTTCACTTGGCTTGCCCGAGGCGATGAAGTTTTTTTCGGCTTTCTTGGCCAGCAGCAATGCCCGGTCAAACCCGGCGGCATCTTCATAGACCTGGGTGGCGAGATTGGCCTGGTCCAGTGACCGCTCCGCGATATGCTCCGAGTAAAGAAAGAAACCGGCCAACACCACCGATGCGGCGACCCCGACAAACGCCAGCAAGCCGATTTGCACCCGCAAGCTCAGCCGCGATATCACGCCATCAATGGTAATCATTCAATATCCCCTGGGTCGCTCACCGGTGCCATCCGCGTTTGTGCATGCAACAAGCCAAGATATCGTTAAAATGCCGGGGTCACAGGCTCGCCAGCAGATCGACCGATGCCACGTCCTGCCCTGGCCAGACCGCGGTAATCCGGAGATTTTCGAGCACCAACCCAGATTTGTGGCGCGAAGAAAGTCTGACAGCATCGAATTTTATCTCTAGCACTAGCCCGATCGCCACCGCGCGGACCGGACCGAAACGCTCGGTCGTTTGGGTCGATACCCAGGCGTCGAGGGTGGCGCGGGCGCCTGGGTCGAGCAGCGTCGCATCGGCGCGGCCAACCGGCATCAGGGTTCCGTCATCGCGCCGCAGCCCAACCGTGTAGTTGGCAAACGGGCCACCGGAGCGGACAGCATTGCGCTCGGCATACATCAGCACGCCGACCCGTGATGGCGCTGGACGCATCATCTGCCAGCTTGCGTTGCCCCAGCGGTGCTTGAACACCAACCCGTTGGTCCCCGGTGGCATGGGAAACGCGAGGTCCCATGCGGCTGGTGGCAGCAAGGGCGACACCGCCATGCCGGCTGGGCGAAGCCGGTCAAACCAGGCTTGCAGGCGTTCCCGACGGGCGTCAAAGGGCAGCGCGCCCAAATCTTCATCCGCGTCTTTCAGCAGATCGAACAGGCGCACGGTCAGGCCATGTGCGGCGGTCAGACTTGGGCCAACTGTTTTGCGCCCAAGCCGTGGATGCGGGGCGGCGAACGGGCCAGCTTCAGTGGCGCTCCCGGTCAACAGCACCCCGTCCAGGACGGCATGAAACCGCATCGCCTGCAGAATATCGGGGAACGCGGCGGAAATGTCGGCGCCTTGTGCGGAAAACAGCCGGGCGCCCGTGGGGTGGGCAACGAGCTGCACAAGCAGCCCATCCCAGCGCCATTCGGCGACCATATCATGCAGCTCGTGCGGCAGGGTTGTCGGGCTTGTTATCTTTTGCGGCCGCTTCGTTGGGCGAAAATGCAGCAGCCGGGTCGGCGCAGGACGCCCATCGCGCCCGTCTATCCACGCCAGAAACTTTTCGTATGGCGGCGCCTGGGTGTGCCACGCCGCCGCGATTTCCGCCCGATCTATCCTGCCCCGCCCGAGCGCATGCAAGGCCGCCATCAGCACGGGCGGCGAGATGCCGAGGTCACCCGCCCCGGTCAACAGCTTCAGCAACACCACTCGGGTTGTGGCATCGGCGGCATCCAGCCAGCCGGCGATAAGCGCGGGTAGATCGTCCTTGGCGGTGGCGGTCAGGGCGTCCACCACCGCGCGCAACGCCGGTGCGGCCGCATTGGTCGGCGCGGCCGGCCAAGACAGCGCAATCGTTTCCAGCGCGTCGCCGACAAAATCCCGCGACAGATCGTACAATACGGGATCGAGCCGTTGGACCGCCAGCGCCCGCAGCATCGCCGGCTTTATCGACGGGAACGCCGCCGCGCCGGTCAGGACCGCCAAGGCGAGCCCGCGCGCCGGATCGGGCGTTTGGACCAGATAATCCGCAAGAATCCGCGCCTTGGTTGGTTCGCCCTGGGCAAAGGCCACCGCATCAACGAGGGCGGCAAAGGCGATCACTGTCCGTCTTCCGCGCCATAGCCGATCAGCCGCAGCGCGCGTGCCCGCCGACCACGCTTGCCGATTTCGTGGATCAAGGCGGCTTCACTGCCATGGGTGATCCAGATTTCCGGCGCGCCAACC
>JACMOQ010000190.1 GCA_014377905.1 Acetobacteraceae bacterium
CGCAATCTGGCGGGTATCGCGGCGACGCAGGCGGCAATCCTTGCGGCGGGCGGGACGGCGACCGCGATGGCGTTCGATACCACCGACATCCCTGCCGCCGATGCCGCGATCGACCGGATTGAAGGCGAACTCGGCCATCTCGACATCCTGGTCAACAATGCCGGCTACGGCAACGCCAAGACGGCGAGCGAGGCGACCAACGCCGAGTGGGACGAGATCATTAACGTCGACCTCAGCGCCTGTTTCCGCCTCGCCAAACGTGCCTCGGTCGGGATGATCGCTCGCGGTTGGGGGCGGATCATCAATATATCCTCAATCAACGCCCATATCGCGCGGGACGCCAATGCCAATTACTGCGCTGCCAAGGCCGGGCTCGAAGGGCTGACCCGGGCCCTGGCGGTCGAATGGGGACCGAAGGGGATCACCGTCAATGCGATCGCGCCCGGCTACATGATGACGCCGGACAATCTGGACACGCCCTTGCGCGCCGACCCTGTCCAGCATGGGCGCTTCGCCGATCGCACCGCGGTCAAGCGCTGGGGCCAGGCCGACGAACTCGATGGCGCGGTGGTCTATCTGGCGAGCAACGCATCGGCTTATTGCACCGGCCATGTCCTGATCGTCGATGGCGGGATGAGCGTGAAGATCTGATCGAGGGCAAGCCGCGCGGCGACCTGCCCTCGGTCATTTACCAGGTCCCGACGTTCGCCATGCTGGTCCATGGCTCGGCCGGTGCCAGAGCGTCGCCCTGTTGCAGCAGTTCCACCGATATCCCGTCCGGGGTTTTCACGAATGCCATCTTGCCCTCACGCGGGGGGCGGTTGATGGTGACGCCATGCGCGATCAACGCGTTGCAGGTTTCGTAAATATTATCCATCGCGTAGGCGAGATGGCCGAAATTGCGTCCACTGACGAAAACTTCCGGGTCCCAGTTGTAGGTCAGCTCGAGCGGTGTTGCCTCGTCGCCGGGGGCTGCGAGAAAGACGTTGGTGAAGCGTCCCTTTTCGCTCGAGTAGCGGCGGATTTCGGTCATCCCTAAGACGCTGAAAAAAGCGATCGTGTCCTCGATGGAGGATACGCGGATCATCGTGTGCAAGTATTTCATCAATTCTGGTTCCCAGGTGAGGTTGTTGGTGGGAGCGGACGTTTAACTGATCAGACGACCGGCCGCCAGAAAGGTGGACGGGCCCTGACCGGGTCGAGCAGCGACCAGTCGCCTTGCTCGACGACGTGGCCCTTGGGGAAGGGTGCCCGCGGTTCGAGGCCGAGCGACAGCAGGACCCGGTCATCGCGATAGTAACATAAAAGCACCGATCGCGTGATGACCGCCATCTGCGGGCTGTTTTCAGCTTGCAACCGATCTGTCAGGGCATCCCGGGCATGCGTGTCGAGACGGTCGAGCGCGCCGCCTGCGGCCGCCCGTGCCTGCGCAAGGCCTGTGCGAATGGCATCGCGATCCCGCCCGAAGCTGCGCAGGATATCGGCAAAGATCGCCTTGTCGTCTGCGCCGGGAACCCCGTGCCGGGTGCTTGGCGGGATAATCATCCCGGCCAGGCAGCGCAGGTCGTCGGTTTCATCATTGCTGAGGGAGATATCGGTCATCGCGGTTTCAATCGAACAGGTTGGCCAGGCGCTGCTTCATCTGATCGGCGATGTAAAGCGCGAGGGCCTGGATGGTGGAGGTCGGGTTAACCCCGCCGGAGGTCACGAAGATTGAGCCATCGACGATGAACAGGTTTTTCACGTCGTGGCTGCGGCCCCATTCATTGACCACCGACCGGGCCGGATCGCGGCCCATGCGCGCGGTGCCAAGCAAATGCCATCCCGCATTGGGCACCGGGCTTTGCGATCTTATGTCAGTGGCGCCGGCGGCCTGGAGGATTTCAGTGGCACGCGCGATGGCGTGGTCGAGCATGCGCCGGGTGTTGTCGCCGACGGTGTAGTCGATTTTGGGCACCGGGATGCCATGCGCATCCTTCAGCACCGGATCGAGCGTCACCCGGTTGTGCTCCTCGGGGAGGTCTTCCGAGCACACGCCGATCGCAACCCGCTTGCCGTGATGGGCACGGAAAGCATCGTGATGTGCGGTCCCCCAGGGCAGGCGGCCGAGGGCCATGTTGGTGATGCCCTCGGTGATGATGGGCGTGGTGGGGTTGAATTGCAGGTTATAGCCGCGGACAAAGCCGCGGGCGGGATCGGTCTCGTAGAATTCCTGGCTCCACAGGCTTAGCGGCGGTCCACGATGGCCGTCGAGTTGCTCGTTCACGTAGCCGTGGATTGACGCCCAAGGGTGGAACATCAGGTTCTTGCCGACCAGGCCGCTGGAATTGGCCAAGCCGTCAGGGAACAGCGCGGATTTGGAATTCAACAGCAAACGCGGGGTGCCGACGCCGTTGCACGCCATGATAACGACTTCGGCGGGCTGGAAGACCTCGTTTCCATCATTGTCATAGTAGATCGCGCCGGTTGCCATGCCATCCGGCCCGACGGTGATTTCGCGCACCCGGCAATTGGTGCGTAGTTCGACCCCGGCGCGGATCGCGGCGGGCCAGTAGGTGATGTCGGTGCTGGCCTTGGCCCCTTGCGCGCAGCCGGGGGTGCAATGTCCAAGATTGATGCATCGGGCGCGGCCGCCATAATCCTCGGTGGCGAGTGCAGTGTCGGACGGCCACCAATGCCATCCGAGCTGGTTCATCGCTGTTGCCATCAGGGTGCTGTATTTGCCCAACGGCAATGGCGGCATCGACAGATCATGCGCCGGGTAAGCCGGATCGCCGGCGAGGCCGGATACTCCCATCATTCGGTCATTCTCGGCAAAAAACGGCTCCAACGTGGCATAATCCACCGGCCAGTCATCGGCGACCCCATCGAGCGATTTCACCCGAAAATCCGACGGGTGGAGGCGGGGGAAGTGGGCCGTGTACATGGTAGTGGCGCCGCCCACGGCATTGAAATTCAGCACTTTGATGGGCGACCCGTCATCGTTAATCGGGTAATCGGCCGGGCGTTTGCGGATATTGGGCGAGGTTGCGAAATCGCCGAACGAGCGGGC
>JACMOQ010000191.1 GCA_014377905.1 Acetobacteraceae bacterium
CGGTATCCTTCATCAATTCGACGAAAATCCCGCCGAGGCCCACCACTATCAACGGCCCAAATAGCGGATCAACCCGCGCGCCGATCATGATTTCGACCCCGGTCGGCACCATCGGCTGCACCAGCACGCCGTTGACCCGCGGCGGTGGTGTCACGTTCGCCGCGTTCGCCATTACCTCGGCATAGGCCGCCCGCACATCGGCTTCGGTCTTGAGGTTCAAGCGGATCACCCCAGCTTCGGTTTTATGCGGCAGATCCGGGCTTTCAATTTTCAGCACAGACGGCAATCCCATCGACAGCGCCAAGGACGCCGCCTCATCGGCCGAAGTCGCCAGCTTCTCCTGCACCACCGGAATATCGTAAAGCGCAAAAATCTCCTTTGATTGCCGCTCAGTCAGCGTCCCGGTCCCCGCCGCCAGCATTTTCGCCGCTGCCGCTTTCGCCCCAGGCTTGGCCATTGTCACCAGCTTGCGTGCCGGCGCCGCGCGCTTGGCCGCCAACCAGTGCCAGGCTGCAAGATTTGCCATCGCCCGGTCCATCGATCGCACCACCAGCACGCCTGGTTCGGCGGTGAGCTCAGCCGAGGTCGGCCCCTGCAACCAGTCGCTGATCCAGACATGGATCACCGGCTTGCCCGATTCGCGGGCGATCTGGCCCCATAACGGCACCCGCAACACGCCCGCCGCACTCGAATAGGGCGCCGGGATCAGGATCGCACCGTACGTGTCATCGGCTGCCATCGCCCGCGCGCAGGCCGGAATGCATTCGGGGTCGTTCATCACCTGCGCCGTCACATCGACCGGATTCACCGTCGATCCGAATTCCGGGATGCGCGCTTCCAGAATTGCCTGAGTTTCTGGCCTGGCTTGCGGCAGCGGAATGCCATACGCCTCGGCGGCATCAGCGGCCATGATCGCCGCCCCACCGGATGACGCCAACACCGCCAAGCCAAACCCCTTGGGGGTTTTCGGCGCTTTCGACAGGAAATGCGCGGTTTCCATCAGATCGGTGTATTCATCGACCAGCACCGCGCCTGCGCGGGCAAACGCGGTGCGATAGGCCGCCTGCGATCCGGCGAGTGACCCTGTGTGCGACATCGCCGCCGCCCCGCCCAATTCACCGACCGCGATTTTGCACACCGCCACCGGAATGCCCTTGCTGAACGCGTATTCGCATGCCTTCATCACCCGCATTGGCTGTGCGGTGCCCTCGAACAGCATGGCAATCGCGCCAACCGCCGGCTCGTCAGCCAGATACATGATGTAGTCAGCCATATCGACATCAACCGAGTTGCCGGATGTCAGCACGTGGCTGATCGGCAAGCCCCTTTGCAGCGCCTGTTCCAGCCCAAAGCCCAACGCGCCGGACTGGCTGATCACCCCGATCGCAGTGCCCGGCGCCGGGATCGGCATGTCCGAATACGGCATGAAACTGATCCGGCTTTGCAGCTCGTAATTCACCGTGCCGATGCAGTTCGGCCCGATGATCGGCACGCCCGAGCCTTGGGCAAGCTCCGCCAGCTGCGCCTGCAACGCCGCGTGTTCCGGCTTGCCGGTTTCTGAATAGCCCGACGCAAAGATAATCACCCCGCCGACCTTGGCGGCGATACATTCCCGCATCACCCCTTCAACCGCGTCGCGCGCCGTCACAATCACTGCAACGTCGACGCTTTCCGGCAGTGCGGTCACGCTCGGGTAGCATTTGCGATCGCCGATCGTCTCGTAGCGCGCATTCACCAGATAGATGTTGCCGGTATAGCTGGCGAGGTTCACCAGCACCCGCTCGCCAAAGGCGCCAGGCCGCGCGGATGCGCCGATAATGGCAATGCTTTTGGCGTTGAGCATGCGGGATAATTGGGCATGGGTGTACAGCGGCCGTTCGGCTGACATGTTAATTGACTCTCCTGGACGTTGCCGGGAACCTAGCCGCAGTTTCCCGCCGCGTCACGACCCCAAACGGCAGCTTCGGGTATTGGCGTCATGCAAAATCAGGCGGTATGCTGATTGCAAATCAACGGCGAGGAAACGAATTCAATGTCCGACACGATCTTAACCGAAATCCATGACGGCTACCGGGTGCTGACCATCAACCGCCCCGACAAGATGAACGCGCTTGATCGGGCGACCGTCAACCGCCTGAATGACTGCCTCAA
>JACMOQ010000192.1 GCA_014377905.1 Acetobacteraceae bacterium
GGTTGAAGGTGTCGGCAAGCAACAGCACGTCATGCGGGCCGGCATCGCCTTCATCGTCACGGAAGGGATTGGCGACAAATTCTGGCAGCGACCGGTTTTCCGCCAGCCCAATCCTGCCGGCCAGCTTGCGCAACCATGCGGATTTGTTGCGCAGATTGGCGAGCGCCGGCATCCGCGCCGCCCAGGGCGCGATGCGGGGAAGTTCTGCAACCAGACGGTCCCGCAAAGGCACACCGTGGCGGTCGGCACGGGCGGCAGTGACCTCGATCTTGAGCTTGGCCATGTCCACCCCGGTTGGGCATTCGCGGCGGCAGGCTTTGCAGGATACGCAGAGCGACAGACTTTCGGCGACATCGGGGCCGGTGATCGCATCGGCGCCAAGTTGGCCGGTCAGCGCCAGGCGCAGCGTGTTGGCGCGGCCGCGGGTGACGTGTTCCTCATCGCGGGTGACACGGAAACTCGGGCACATCACGCCGGCATCGAAGCTGCGGCAACTTCCGTTATTGTTGCACATTTCCACCGCGCCAAGCATGCCGCCCTGCGCGCCGGGCCAGGCTGACCAGTTCATCTTTGGGGTGAAGTCGATCGGGGTGTAATCTGCCGGATAGCGCAGCAGCGACCGGTCATCCATGCGCGGTGGGTGGACGATCCGGCCGGGGTTAAACAAGCCCGAGGGGTCGAAGCTGTCCTTGACCCGTTCGAAGGCCCTCACGATGCGCGGGCCAAACATTTTTTCGTGAAATTCACTGCGCACAATGCCGTCGCCATGTTCGCCGGAATGGCTGCCCTTGTACTCGTGGACGAGGTCGAAACATTCCTCGGCGATGGCGCGCATGCGCGACACGTCGGCGCCATCCTTCATGCTCAGCACCGGGCGGACATGCAGGCAGCCGACGGATGCGTGGGCATACCAGGTGCCCTTGGTGTTGTGGCGTTCGAACACATCGTTGAGCCGTTCGGTAAAGTCGGCAAGATCGGGCAGATCGACGGCGCAATCCTCGATGAAGGATACCGGTTTTCCGTCGCCCTTCATCGACATCATGATGTTGAGGCCAGCTTCGCGGACCGCGGCGATATCGGCCTGGAATGCGGGATCGAGCGCGCGGACCACGGCGTTGGGATAGCCGAGATCGCCCATCATGGTGTCGAGATCGGCAAGTTTGCCGAGCAACGGCGCGTCGTCAAAGCCATGGAACTCGACGATCAGCACGGAATTGGGCGCGCCGATCAACATGCGGTCGATCGTTGCGCGGAACATCGGGATGGCACGGCCGAGGTCGATCATGGTGCGATCGACCAGTTCGACCGCTTCCGGATCGAGGGTCACCAAATGCTGGGCTGTAGCCATCGCGGCGCGGAAATCGGGGAACTGGCAGATGCCAAGGACTTTGCGCGGCTTGATCGGCGACAGCAGCAAC
The DNA here is from genome assembly GCA_014377905.1 of Acetobacteraceae bacterium. Taxonomy (GTDB): domain Bacteria; phylum Pseudomonadota; class Alphaproteobacteria; order Acetobacterales; family Acetobacteraceae; genus CAITOL01. Next base: position 1,419 of record JACMOQ010000192.1, read on the forward strand.
TCGATTGCCGCCGAGAATGCGAGGGTGCCCTCCGAGCCGACCAGCAGGCGGGCAAGATTGTCGCGTCCGGACGCGCGGGCGGCTGGGGTTAGTGCATCAATATTGTAGCCACCGACGCGGCGGAGTTGCTTGGGAAAGCGGGCCTCGATCTCGGCGGCTTCTGTCATGCCTAAAGCGCGCATGTCGGCGAGCAGCGCGGCAATGCGCGGATCGGCTTCGCGCCCGATCGGGCCGAAGCGGTGGCGCGTGCCGTCGGCGAGGATGGCGTCTATGGCGGAAACATTATCGGCCATCAGCCCGTAGCGGATGGATTTGGACCCACAGCTATTATTGCCCGCCATGCCGCCGATGGTGCAGCGGGCGTGGGTGGACGGATCGACCGGGAAGAACAACCCGTGGGGGCGAAGTTCGGCGTTGAGCGCGGCGAGGGTGATCCCCGGTTCGACCCAGGCGCGCCCAGCGGCAGGATCGACCGAAATCACTTTGCGGAGATGTTTGGAGCAATCGATGACGAGGCCGGAATTGACCGTCTGGCCGCATTGGCTGGTGCCACCGCCGCGGGCGAGGACGGATATGCCGGCCGCGCGGGCGATGGACATCGTGGCGGCTACATCCTCGATGCGTTCAGGTATCACCACGCCGGCGGGCATGATCTGATAGATCGAGGCGTCAGTTGCGTAGCGGCCACGATCGGCGGCACCGAACAGGACTTCGCCCTTGATGTCGCGCCGTAAGCGAGCCTCTGCGTCCATGGCGTCTCTCCAATGCGTCCAATTCCGTGATCGGCGATGTGGGGCGCATTGGCAAGTGCGTCTGGCACCGGCATATCTGCCGCAACAGGAGAACCCGATGACCTATTTTGCCAGCAAGCGCGTGGCCGGCCGCCATTTTCTGCAAATTCCAGGCCCGACCAATGTGCCTGACCGGATTTTGCGTGCCATCGACAACCCGGTCATGGACCATCGCAGCCTCGATTTCGGCAAGCTTGGCGCCCGCGTGCTGGAGAAACTGCCTTCGGTGTTCAAGACCACATTGCCGGTGGTAATCTACCCGGCATCGGGCACCGGCGCATGGGAAGCGGCGCTGGTGAACACGCTGTCACCGGGTGACACGGTGCTGATGACGCGCACCGGGCAGTTTGCCGAATTGTGGCACCAGATGGCCGAGCGGCTGCAACTGGTGTGCGAATTTGTTGATACCGATTGGCGCCGTGGCGCGGATGCGGCCGATATCGGGGCGATCCTCGCCGCCGACAAAACCGGGCGGATCAAGGCTGTCTGTATGGTGCATAACGAAACCTCGACCGGCTGCGTGACTCATGTCGATCAGGTGCGGCGGGCAATCGATGCCGCCGGGCATGGCGCGCTGCTGCTGGTGGATGCGATTTCCTCGCTCGGCAGTATTGACTACCGCCACGACGAATGGGGCGTCGATGTCACCGTCGCCGGTTCGCAAAAAGGGATGATGCTCCCGCCGGGCCTGTCGTTCAACGCGATTTCGGCCAAGGCGCTGAAGGCCTATGAGACGGCGAAGCTGCCGCGTGCCTATTTCGACTGGCAGCAGATGCTGGGGATCAACAAGACCGGGTATTTTCCTTACACCCCAGCGATCAATCTGCTTTACGGGTTGGATACAGGCCTGGACATGATGGCCGAAGAAGGTCTGGACAATATATTCGCCCGCCATGATCGCCACGCCGAAGCCTGCCGCCGCGCGACCCGAGCGTGGGGGCTTGAACTGAATTGCGCCGAGCCGCGCGATTATTCATCCGCGTTGACGGCAATCCGGGTGCCGGAAGGCCATAGCGCCAACGCCCTGCGGGCGCTGATCGCTGAGCGTTTTAATATGTCGCTCGGGACCGGGCTGGGGCGGCTGACGGACATCGTTTTCCGGATTGGGCATCTTGGCGATCTTGGCGATCTGCAGGTGATCGGGACGCTCGGTGGGGTCGAAATGGGGCTTCGGGCGGCGGGCATCCCGCACAAGCCAGGCGGCGCCCAGGCGGCGATTGATTTTCTGTCCGGGAATGCTTGAGGGAAGTCGTTCCATTCTTCGTCATGGTTGGTAGACCGAACTGGATAATCTCATGCTCAAGCAAATAGCAGTCGTCACCGGGGGCGCGCGGGGCATTGGCCTGGCGATCGGGGAGTGGTTTCTGGCGCACGACTATGACGTTGTGCTGCTCGACAATGATCGCGACACGCTGGCCGCGACCGGGGCGCGGCTGGGGGTGCTGGCGCTGCACTGCGATGTGTCCGATCCCGATGCGGTGACCATAGCCGCCGCCGCGGTGATGGCGAAATTTGGCCGGGTGGACGCGCTGGTGAACAATGCCGGCGTTGCTGTATTCAAGCCGGCGCTGGAGACCAGCTTCGCGGAATGGCGGCATGTGCTGGGCATCAATCTCGACGGTGCGTTTTTGTGCACCCAGGCATTCGGCGCGATCATGGTGGCGCAGAAAAGCGGTGCGATCGTGAATATCGCCTCAATCTCTGGCTTGCGCGCCAGTACCCTGCGGGTGGCCTACGGCACCAGCAAGGCGGCGATTATCCATCTGACCAAACAATACGCAGTGGAGTTCGGCAGTTACGGTGTGCGAGTCAACGCGGTATGCCCTGGGCCAGTGGAAACCGAAATGGCAAAATTGGTGCATAGCGTCGCGATCCGGTCGGACTATTACGATACCGTCCCCATGGGCCGCTATGGCACAGTGGAGGAAATGGCTGGGCTAGTCGGGTTCCTATGCAGCGACGCTGCGAGCTATGTGAACGGCCAGGCGCTGGCCAATGATGGCGGGTTTGATGCGGCGGGCGTAGGGATACCCGCGTTTCGCCGGAATGCGGGGATTAATGAGGTTGGGGGTAGCAAGCCGGTTTGACTTGACACTGCGATCCCACGCCCCTCAAGTCGCATAAGAAAAACAACGCGGTGGCGTCCGATGGGCATGACCAAACAGGAAGTGTCTTCCCGGCCGGAGTTGCTGGCAGCCGACGATGCGGCGATCGAAGACGCGATTGCCTATGCCGAGCCAATGGTCCTGCGCGGCCTGCTCTATCAGCTCACCGGCGATCCGGACGTGGCGGCGACCGGGGTGAAGATTGTGCAGGCCGGCTACGCCGACCTCGTTGCGCCAGCGACCGACGCGGATGTGGCACTGCTCCGCCGCAAGGGTGCGGCCTTCCTTAAAGCCTATCGCGACAGCGGCGCGGGCCATATCGCCATCGGCCCGCACGAACGGCTTGCGACCAGCCTGGGGCTGATGCTGGGGCAGACCATGGCGGGCGAGAGCCTGCAACATCATCTGGAGGAGTTGGCGCTCGACCCGGCGGCGCGATCGCTGCGCTGGCGGGATAAACCCGATCCGGCGCGGCTGGCTGACTTCAGCGTAACCGTGATCGGCGCCGGCATGGGCGGGCTGAACGCAGCACTGCAACTGCGCGCGGCCGGGTTCCCGTTCACCGTGCTCGAGAAGAACACCGGCGTTGGCGGAACCTGGTGGGAGAACCGTTATCCGGGCGCCCGGGTCGATACGGTCAGCCGGTCTTACACCCATATTTTCGGCGTGGACTTCCCCTATCCCAATCCGTTCTGTGACTGGCGGGAGAATGCGAAGTATTTCGACTGGGTCGCCGACGAATTCGATTTGCGCCGACACATCCAGTTCGAAACCGAGGTCAAGGCGCTGACCTGGAACGAGGCCGCTTGTGAGTGGCAGATCGACATTGTCGGGCCGGACGGCGCGCGCACGATCCGGTCCCGCGCGGTGATCACCGCGGTTGGGTTTCTCAGCCGCTTGAACATGCCCGACATTGCTGGCGCCGACGACTTTGCCGGCGCGTCCTGGCACACATCGCGGTGGCCGGAGGGGTTTGACCTGAAGGGCAAGAAGGTTGCAGTGATCGGTACTGGCGCGACGGGGTATCAGATGATCCCCGAAATCGCGCTCGAGGCCGCCCAGGTCACCGTGTTCCAGCGGACGCCGCAATGGCTGTCGCCGGTGCCGGGCTACCGGTCGCCGTTCCCGCCGCAAATCAACTGGCTCGACCGCAATTTGCCGTTCCACACCAACTTCATGCGCGCCCGGACCTGCACGCTCGACCGGCTGGCGAACGTTGCGCAGATCGATCCGGACTTCAAAGACCCTTACGCGTGCAGCGCGCTCAACAAACGCGCCCGCGACGTGAGCATCGCGTTCCTAGAGCGCAAGCTTGGCGATCCGGCGATGGTGGCGGCGATGACCCCGGCGCACCCAGTCTGGTCGGCCCGTGCGGTTGTCGTCGACACCGAATATTGCGTGCTGGATGCCCTGATGCGCGATAATGTTTCGCTGGTGACCAACGGGATTGAGCGCATTGAGGCGCGCGGGGTGGTGGACAAGGACGGGGTTCTGCACGAGGCGGATGTGATCGTTTACGCCACTGGGTTCCGGCCGACCGAGTTCCTTTATCCGATGGCAATCACCGGCGCTGGGGGGCGGACGCTTGAGGCGCTGTGGGCGAAGGACGGGGCGCGGGCGTATCTTGGGTGCATGATGCCGGGGTTTCCCAATCTCTGGTCGATCTACGGGCCGAACACCAATGGCGGGCTGAACGTGGCGTCATTCCATGAGAAGATTGCGCTTTATGCGTTGCAGTGCATGGAGACGCTGGTGCTGGGCAATGGTGGGGCGATGGAGGTGCGGGAGGAGGCGTTCTGGCAGTATAATCGGCTGGTGGACGCGCGGAATCTTGGGAAGGTGTGGAGCGATCCGCGGGCGCACAACTATTATTGGTCCGAACATGGGCGATCGGCGACGATGAACCCGTTTTATACGGCGGAGATGTCGGGTTTTTTGCGGACGCCGGAGCTTGGGGATTTGGTGGTAGGGTGAGGGGTGGCAGCTTTCAAACGCACTATTCCACCTTGGGCTGTTACGCCAGCAACGTCACTGAACCTGCAATGTCCAATGCCGCACTGGCGAGACGCTCCAGCGCTTGCTGGCGCGCGCGGCGACCATGCCACGAATCCGCTGGCGGAACGCCACCACCACCACCGCGAGCGCCAATGCGCCGACCCAAAGCGCTTCAAGCGATCCGTCACCACCATCAGGCGACATCCCAAACCACTTTTCGATGAAGTCCATA
>JACMOQ010000193.1 GCA_014377905.1 Acetobacteraceae bacterium
GAAATTCTCGGCCAGGCTTCGGCGAACATGTCAACGGTGACCTCTTCGATCGGATCGAACTGCACGCCTTCGGTCTGGAAATATTTCACCACCGAATAGGACCCGGCATTGGCGGCGATGATTTCGCCCGAGACATCGCATTCTTCCGCGCACATCCATGCGACAGCCGGGGACACCAGTTCCGGCTTCATGTATTCTAAGACTTCCGGCGAGATCAGGTCTTCGGTCATCCGGGTGCGGGCCGACGGCGAGATCGCGTTGAGCTTGATGTTGTAGCTCTGTCCTTCATGGCGCAGCACATTGATGAAGCCGTTCACCGCCATTTTCGCCGCGCCGTAATTGGCCTGACCGAAATTCCCGACGGTGCCGGACCCCGAGGTGGTGACGACGATGCGGCCGTATTTCGCGGCGCGCATATGTACCCAGGCGGCCTTGGTGCAGTAGACGGTGCCCATCAGATGGACATCGACCACGACGCGGAAGTCTTCGTTGTCCATCTTGTTGAAGCTTTTGTCGCGCAGAATGCCGGCATTATTGACCAGGATATCGAGGCGGCCCCAGGTGTTCATCGCGGTGTCAATGATGCCTTGCGCGGCCTTTTCGTCGGACACCGATCCGTAGCTGGCAACCGCTTCGCCACCCGCGGCGCGGATTTCGGCAACCACGGTGTCGGCGACCGCATTGGCGCCGCCGGTTCCACTGACTGACCCACCCGGATCGTTCACCACCACCTTGGCGCCCCGGCTAGCGAGCAGCAGCGCATGGGATCGCCCGAGACCGGCACCAGCGCCGGTCACAATAGCAACGCGATTATCGTAACGAATAGCCATGGACGTGTTCTCCGGGTAGGCAGCGCCTTGGTGGCCTGCTTCTGGGTGAATGCTAGCCGGCAAGACGGACTTCGGCTATCGGCACCGCGGCCCGCAGCATCGCCGCCACATCAGGGGCGGTATGCACGGCAAGCACAAGTTCGGCGAGGCGGGCGGCATGGGGCTGAGTCAGCACTGCGTCGGTGAGGCCGGCAAACTTGGCGCGCAGCTCGGCTTCGGACAGGAAGTTATCCGGCTCGCCCTTGGGCACTTTCACCATCTTGGTGAAACGCTGGCCGCGCGCCAGCACGGTGACCTTGCCGGACATGTTTTCAGGGAACAGCGCCTCGATCTCGGGATCATCCTCGCAGCGCACCTTGTTGAGCAGGCCACGGATTTCCGGATTTTGCAGTTGCCGGTAGCTGTCCCAGCCCATCGCGCCGGTAACCAAAGCGGTGGACAGCACGAACGGGCCGCTAAACTGGCCATCGACCACGTTTTGCGGATTGGCGCGTTTTTCCGGTGGCTCGCCGACCAGCATCATGCCTGACCGGGATGTGCCGTAGATGATCTGTTCAATCTCGGCGGGCTTGAAGCCGTGTTCGGCGCGCAATGCCAGAATCGCGTCGATCCCGGCATGGCCGTAGCGGCAGGACGGGTAGGGTTTGACCGCGGTCCTCATGAGTTCAAACACGGTGCCGAGGTCCTGCACGGCGCGTTCGGGGATCGGGGAGGGGGCGTATGCGTTGAGGAAGCTGGCGCGGCCTTCCAGCGCATCGGCTGCGCCCTTGAATCCTTCCCGCGCCAAGGTGGCCGCCGACAAACCGGCTGCGGCTGCCCAGCCAACCTGGAAACGCTTGGTCCAGGCACCGTTGGCGAGGAATTGCAGCGAACCGGCGGTCTGGCTCAACACGATGCCGAGGGCCGAGGCGATGGTGTCGCCATCAAGGCCGAGCACCCGCCCGGCCGCTGCTGCTGCGCCAAACGCGCCGCAGGTCGCGGTAGGGTGAAATCCGCGCGCGTAATGGGCGCCAGCCGGAAGCGCGAGCGCCACCCGACAGGTGACTTCGTAGCCCGCAACAATGGCAGCCAGCACGTCGGCGCCCGATGCGCCAACCATTTCACCGGCCGCAATCGCGGCCGGTATGACCGGCGCGCCGGGATGCAGCGATCCGGCGGCATGGGTGTCATCGAAATCAAGCGAATGGCCAAGCGCGCCGTTGAGCAATGCGGCCCCCATCGGGGTGTATCCCGCCGCATCGCCGAATACGCGGGCGTTTCCGCCAGCCAAGCCAAGTGCGCGAACCGCCGCCAGCAGCGGTGGGGTGCTTTCCGCGTCATAGCGGCCCCGGATGATGTTACCGACCAGATCGAGCAACAGAAAGCTGGCGCGTGTGACAACTGTTTCAGGCAAATCGGCAAGCTGGATCGTGGCGCTATAGTCGGCAAGGGTCTTGGTGATCGACATCGGAGTGTGCTCCCACGGCATAGTGGCCATAGAAGCGCAACTCCGGCCCGCTGCCAACTGTGGTTTAGGGATCAAGTCGCTCCATCGCGTGCTCGATCTCGGCTTCTGCCGCCGACCCTGCGGCCGCGGCGCCATCTGGGACTGCGCCGTGGGTTGCGAGGGCGGCCGTCGCTTCCCCAGCTTTTGCCACCGTATGCAGTGCAACCAGCGCATTTTCGGCAGCCACCCTGGTGGCCCCGCCTTCGGCCGTTTTGCGCTGATCATGCAAATCCTTGTGCACGAGCGCGTAGGCGACCTCCTTTGGCGATAATTCCAGCGCGTCCTTGGCGCCCAGGATATCATGCAGTTGATTGGGCGCGCCACCGCCCATGCCTTCGTTGGCAGCTTCGGCAAGTTGGCGGGCGTCCTGTTCGAGGCCATTGAGGACGTCGATTTTTTGGTCTTTGGACAGGCCGGGATCTATCACGACCTCAAGCGGGTCGGCGAAGAACTCATTCGGTTTGTCGATTTTTGCCTGGGCGGTTTTGTCGGTGTCCATGTGCCGGCCTTTCAAAATTATGCGTCGAATTTTTGCAACCGCGGTAAATTTCGGCGTTATGTAGAGTTGGGGCAGACCATCCTGGCATACAATGCGTATAGGGATATGTACTTAGGCCGCCAGCAGAGGCGATACGAGGCAAATGTTAGTTGTATGGGCATGGATTTCGCTTTTGAAGCCAAAAGTTTTGGCTCACGCTGGCGGAGAAAGTCGAGCCCGCTGGCGCGCGCCAGCGCCGCCACCCGGGCGCGGCCAAGAGGCGGTGGGGCTGGCATGGCAGGGGGTTATTCGCGCCAGTTTGGCTTGGCAAGGTGCATGCGGCCCTCGGCGTCGGGCATGC
>JACMOQ010000194.1 GCA_014377905.1 Acetobacteraceae bacterium
AAGGCGCTGGCGATCGCCCGGGAAGCGCGTGACATGCATGGCGGCAACGGCATCGTTGATGAGTACCACGTCATCCGCCATATGATGAATCTGGAAACCGTCAACACTTACGAGGGCACGCATGACGTTCATGCGCTGATCCTCGGCCGTGCCATCACCGGCATTGCAGCCTTCGCCAATTGACCGAACCGCGGCCCATGGAGCGCCTGAGGATTGACCGGGTTGGCGTAGACGGCGACGGCGTCGGGCATTTACCCGATGGCAAGCCAGTCTATCTGCCGTTCACCCTGCCGGGCGAAACGGTTGAGGCGACACTTACTGAACAGCGCGGCCAAGGCTGGACCGGGGATGCGACGGTCGTAGACGCAAGCCCTGATCGAGTTCTGCCGCCCTGCCCGCATTTCGGCCCGTGCGGCGGCTGTTCGTTACAACATTGGTCCGATGCCCGGTACGCCGAGTGGAAAACTGGCCTGCTGCGGGCCGCACTCGTTCGCGCCGGCTTTACCGATGCCGTCATCGCCCCGCTGGTGCGCACCCCGCCTGGCGCGCGCCGCCGGATGGAACTCGCCGCCAAACGCATGCCGAGTGGCGTGGCCCTTGGCCTGCATGTCCGCAATGGCCGCGCCGTGGTCGATCTCGCCGATTGCGCGGTGCTGCATCCGAGCCTGGCCGAACTGGTCCCCGGACTACGCGATTTGCTGCGCGGCCTGTCAGGGCTGAAGCGTGAAGGCGATGTGCTGGTCAATCTGCTCGACGAAGGCCCGGACATCCTGCTGCGCATCGATGGCAATCTGACCACGCCCGATCGCACCAAGCTTGCCGCCTTTGCCACTGCGTGGGGTGCGCCACGCATTTCGGTGAGCCGTGATGGCGCCCGGCCGGAAATAGCCGCCCAAATACGGCCGGCGCGGATGACCTTGTCCGGCACCGAAATTTCGCCAGCCGCTGGTGCTTTCCTGCAAGCATCGGCCGAGGGCGAAGCCGCCATTATCGCCGCCATGCTCGCGGGTCTGCCGCCCAAACTGTCGCGCAAGGCGCAAGTCGCCGAGCTTTATTCCGGCTGCGGCAGCCTGACCTTCGCACTCGCCAAACAGGTCCGGGTGACTGCGTTTGATGGTGACCTTGATCTAACCACCGCGCTCGCCGGCGGCGCCAACCAGTCGGGCCAGGCCGGGCGAATTTCTGTTACCCGCCGCGACCTGACCCGCCAGCCCTTGAGCGCGAAGGAATTTGCGCCGTTCAAGGCCGTGGTGCTCGATCCGCCGCATGGTGGGGCGGCGGCGCAGACCGAACAGATCGCAGCTTCAGGGATCGCGCGGGTGATTTATGTCAGTTGCAATCCGGCGACCTTAGAGCGCGATGCGGCGGTGTTGCGGTTGGCTGGTTACAAGTTGCTGTCCGCGACGCCGATTGATCAGTTTCTGTGGTCGGCGCGGTTGGAGAGTGTGGTAGTGTTTGACCGGAGTAAGTAAGTCGTTCTTTTTGTGAGCAAAAAGAAGGTAGCATGCCCTACTCGGATTTTTTTTAGCTCCTTTTTTAAAAAAAAGGATGGCTTGAGTTAAGTCGTGATTTATGCGCATATGGCATGTACATGTGGAGCGCCAGTCATGCCTACGACCGACATCGCTGAACGCAAGGAAAGCAATCGCCGCGCTGCAAACGTAACCCTCCCTGTGCCCCTGTTGCAGGCAGCTCGGGTATTGAAAATCAATGTTTCCCAGGCCTGTGAACGTGGTCTAGCGGCCGAGGTGGCCAAAGCCCGCACCGAACAATGGTTACGTGATAATCGAGGTGCAATGGATGCCTGGAATGCGCATATTGAGGAGCATGGCCTGCCGCTCGCGCACTACCGCCAGTTTTAATGGCACGGCTTGACGTCTATCGCCTGTCGAACGGCCCCACGGTCGTCGATGTACAAGCGGGGCTGCTGGACCATCTCGCGACCCGAATTGTTGTTCCGCTCGTGCCCAAGATCAGCGCGCCGCCGCCAATCGATGACCTAAATCCGGTGTTCGAGATCGACGGCATTGCCTATGTCATGCAGACCCAGGCCACGGCCAGCATCCCGAAGCGGGAATTGCGTTCGCCGATTGCGTCACTGGATCGGCATCACGATCGGGTCACCCGGGCGTTGGATGTTTTGTTGCTTGGGTATTGATACCGCGGCGTCATACCTCCAAGGTTTTCCGCACCAAGTCCTTCACAAACTTAAACTCCGCCGGGAGCAATGTCGGGTTTGGATTGCCCGCCCGGTGCCCCCACACGCTTTCGATCGGATGCAGCGTGCCATGCCGCAAATGCGCCATATCGGCCGCATTATCCGCCACCCGGAAATACAAATCCGTGGTGCTGGGCAGCAAAATCACCCGCGCCTTGATCGCCGCAAGTGCTTTGGGTAGATCACCTCCATAGAGCGCATTGTCGCTAATGTCGCCGTGCAGCCAGGTTACCAACTGCGCGTATAAATTCGCAGCACGGCGCAGATAGTAGCGTTCTTCCCAGTCTGTCCGCAGATAGGTTTCCAGGTCCGGCGCGCCGAGCGCCGAGATATGCAGCCCGGCGCGATAGAAATCCTGGCTCAGTGCCCAGCTTGCGTAAATGGTGCCAAACGCTTTCAGGCTGGCGCGTGGTTCGCTGGAAAAGTGCCCGCCGCCGATATGTTCGGGCGCCGCTTCCAAGGTGCGCAGCAGCGACATCAGGAACACCCGATTATGCACCGAGGTCTTAGCACTGCCGGCAAGCACGAAAGCGCGGTCCACCATGTCGGGCTCAATCGCCGCCCAATGATAGGCTTGCTGGGCGCCCATCGAAAAGCCGTACACGGCCGCAAGTCGGTTCACGCCGAACTGTTCGGCAAGCAACCGCTTCTGGCTTTTGACCAAATCCCAACCGGTCACAATCGGATAATCCGGATTGTCCGCCGCCCCCGATGACAGGCCGTTGGAGAACAGATTGGGGATAACGATGAACCAGCGCGTCGGGTCGAGCACGCTATCGGGGCCGACCAGGAATTCCATATCCGGATGCTGGGCGGTGTAGGAGCACGGATAGAGGATCACATTGTCACGCGCCGCGTTCAACGTGCCGTGGGTTTTCCAGACGATTTTCGCGTCGCGGATTACTCCGCCTTTTTGAACGGCAAAATCACCGAGATTGAAAACCCCGTCCTGCTGTGCCCAATTCATGTTCAGCCCTTCTTCGTTCGTGCATCAGCAAGCTGGGTGCGCAGCAATTCAATTTCGGCGCGAAGGACGGCTATTTCGTCTTCGCTGGTTACTGGTGGGCGGATATCGGAGGGCAGGAACGGGGTAAAAAGGCTCATCGCGCGTTCCATCATCGCCCGGTTCTGCCGGCCAACTTCTTCAAGACCCGACGGCAGAAATGGCGCCATGCTTTGCTGGACAGTCTTGGTGACCTGTTCCTGCTGGCGGGCAAAGGCCGACATCGCGGTTTCGAGATAATTTGGCACAACACCCTGCATGCTGTCGCCGTAAAACCCGATCAACTGGCGCAGAAAGCCGGTAGGGAGCATGGCTTTGCCCTTGCTTTCTTCCTCGACGATGATCTGGGTCAGGACTGAGCGGGTGATATCTTCGCCGGATTTCGCGTCATAGACCACGAAATCACGCCCGTTGCGAACCATTTCAGCGAGCGAATCCAGGGTTATGTAGCTCGAACTTTCAGTATTGTACAAGCGACGATTGGCGTATTTCTTGACCACGACGGGCGGTGCGTCGCCTTTTGCCGCGGCAGTGGTAGAGTCGGTCGACGACATCACAGTCCCCCGGCGGGTGGAATACCTCTTAGTTCTAGCATGATGCAGCGCAACAAAGAAACAGGCTTGGCATGGAGATACGGTTTTCCCGGTCTGCGCTTACGCCTATGCTGTCCGCATGGAGCAACGATGACGCATGACCGGGTCCAAAACCCCAAACGCTGGCGCACCCGATCTGCGCGCCGTGGCGGAGGATTGGATCACCATCGTGCAAAGCGAGCTGGCGGCGCTCGCCACCGATCGCGAGGCAGCCGAAATCGCCACTGCCATGCTGGCAGTTTGGGCCAACGCGGCAACTGCGATGGTGCGGGCTAGTGCCCGGCCCGCTGAATCGACGCGGCCCGCGCCCACTGCTGCTCCACCTGATGCTGGCAACGATGAGCTCGCAGCGCTCCTTCATCGCATCAATGAGCTTGAACGGCATGTGGCCGAGCTTGGACAGCGCGACGAAGGCCGCGCTGGCAAACCTGCTCGCGGGCGCAAACCCAAATGAAATTCCGCAAGCGGTACTGACGGCGGCGCAGGAAAAGGATAGCGCACTGCTGGCTGGTATCGCCGCCTATCGCCGCCATCCCTGGGTGCGGGAGATGCCCGATCCGCCGGAAATCTGGCGCGAGGGCGATAGCTGCATCCGCGATTTCGGCGGTGGCGGCACGGCGCTGCTGTTTGTGCCCAGCCTGGTTAACCGCGCCACCATACTCGACCTCGCGCCCGGCCGGTCGATGATGCGGTTTTTCGCGCAGAGCGGTCGCCGCACCTTGCTGCTGGATTGGGGCTGGCCAGGGCCGGTGGAGCGAGGATTTGGCCTGGCGCAGTATATCGCACGGCTGGACCGGGCGATTGCGGCCCAACCCGCCCCGGTCATTTTGATTGGCTATTGCATGGGCGGGCTGCTGGCTTTGGCGGCGGCCCACCAGGCGCCGGCCCGCATCGCCGGCCTCGGGGTGCTTGCCACGCCCTGGGATTTCCATGCTGGTGCGCCCGGCCGTGCCGCAGCGATCGCACAGCTTTTGCCGCTGCTGGAGCCGGTGATGGAATTGACTGGCACCTTGCCGATTGACGGGCTGCAAACCCTGTTCACTTTGCTCGATCCGTTCGGCGTCGGCGACAAGTATCGCCGCTTCGCCACGCTGGACCAGGCCAGCGCCCGGGCGGCGGGCTTTGTGGCTGTGGAAGACTGGCTCAATGATGGGATCCCGCTCGCGGCACCCGTCGTGCGCGAAGTCTTGGGGGAATGGTATGGGGAAAACCGCCCGGCGCGCGGTGAATGGCGGATCGCAGGCCGGGCCATAGAGCCCGAAGGTTTGCGCCTACCCAGCTTTGTCGCCATCCCATTGCGCGACCGCATTGTGCCGCCGGAAAGCGCCGAACCGCTCGTGGTTGCCCTTCAGGGCGCAACCGTTATCCGCCCTGCCGCCGGGCATGTCGGCATGGTTGCCGGCACGGGCGCTGCAAGCGCGCTGTGGCGTCCGCTGCTGGAATGGGTGCAGCGCCTCGACAAAAGCTGACTCGGGCGCGTAATCGTTCTATAGAGCGCGTCAAAATACCATAGGAGCCGCCAGTATGGACGACATCGTCATCGTTTCCGCCGCACGCACCCCGGTTGGCAGTTTCACCGGCGCTTTCGCGACCGTCCCCGCCCATGTTCTTGGCGCCGCCGCCATTCAGGCCGCGTTGTCCCGCGCCGGGCTTGAGGGTGGCGATGTGGATGAGGTTATTCTTGGTCAGGTGCTTGCCGCCGCCCAGGGCCAGAACCCGGCCCGCCAGGCCGCGCGCGCTGCCGGGATTTCTGACGCATCCACCGCGTTTGGGGTGAACCAGGTTTGCGGGTCGGGCCTGCGCACCGTGGCACTCGCCGCCCAGCAGATCCGCACTGGCGAAAGCCGGATCGTGATCGCCGGCGGGCAGGAAAGCATGTCCATGTCGGCGCATGCGGCGCATTTGCGGGCGGGGGCCCGGATGGGCGACATGTCCTTCATTGATACGATGATCAAGGACGGGCTGTGGGATGCATTCCACGGCTACCACATGGGCACGACGGCAGAAAACGTCGCCCGGGCTTACCAGATCACCCGGGAAGAGCAGGACGAATTCGCCGTCGCGAGCCAGAACAAGGCATCGGCCGCGCAAAAGGCTGGCCGTTTTGCCGACGAAATCGTCGCCGTTACCATCAAGGGTCGCAAGGGCGATATCATCGTCGATCAGGACGAATATATTCGCCATGACAGCAGCATCGAGGCGATGGCCAAACTTCGCCCGGCCTTCAGCAAGGACGGCACCGTCACTGCCGGCAATGCCAGCGGCATCAATGATGGTGCGGCGGCGTTGGTGATTATGTCGGGTGCCGAAGCCGCGCGCCGGGGCCTCACCCCGCTTGCCCGGATCGCGAGCTTTGCAACCGCCGGCGTCGATCCGGCAGTGATGGGCACCGGGCCGATCCCGTCAAGCCGCAAGGCGCTGGCGCGCGCTGGCTGGAAACATGATGACCTCGATCTGATTGAAGCCAATGAAGCCTTCGCCGCCCAGGCCTGCGCGGTCAACAAGGATATGGGCTGGGATACCGGCAAGGTGAATGTGAACGGAGGCGCGATCGCCATCGGCCACCCGATCGGCGCCTCGGGCGCGCGGGTGCTGGTCGGATTGCTGCACGAAATGGGGCGGCGGGATGCCAAGAAGGGGTTGGCGACGCTGTGCATTGGGGGCGGGATGGGCGTGGCCATGTGTTTGGAGCGGTAGAAGAAAGCGTCTTCTTTATTTGAAAACAAAGAAGCCAAAAAATTTTACTATTGTTGCCGTTAGCTCGGGCCTGCGGAGGGACCCAAGCCCGCGGCAACGAAGTAAGAAAAAGTTTTTTTGGTTCTTTTTGTTTACAAAAAGAACTGCTTGCCTTCCTAACCTTTAATCGCATTCCACATAATCTGTGGCAACTGCCCCAAACTCGGCCGATACTGAAACTGCAACATCAGCCGGCCCAAAACATGCGCGCGGCGATGGGAGATGAACCAGGGCGGGCGGAACGGGGCGCGGAATGGCGCTTCGAGCACAGTGCGCTCGGGGCGGTCGAACATATAGCTGTTATGGACAAAGCCGATTCCGCTTTGCACGTCGGCGAGGGTATGGCCGGGAAAGGCGCCCCAGCTTGCCTGTGGGGTGCCAAAGCCGAGGGCTGTCCAACTGTTGATGGCAATGGTGCCATAGCGCAAATCGGCAATCAGCACCTCGAAGTTTGCCCGGCCGATCTGTTTCATCGTTTTCGGATGGATCAGGATGTTGGCGCCCAGCGTGCCGGCGAGATGTTGGTTGGCATAGGCGATGGCCGCGCGCAGAAACGCCGCCGGATCGTCTCCGGGCAGCTCGGTAACGCCCAGCGCGGGGGCAAAAACCTCGAAATTTTCGGCAATCGCATTCTCGCCAGCGCGGAACGACAGCACCGGGCACTGGTTGGTGCTTGTCGGTGCAGGCGCGTCCATGCCCAGACCATGCTGCCAGTCCGCCAGTCGGGCTGAAGCCCCCGGATAATAGAGCGGCCGTGGCGCGGACTGTGCAAGGGCCGTGCGCACGCCAGCAAGAAAGTCATTGCGCTGCGGCCAGGCCGCCGCCAGCACCAGAACTTGGCAGGCAATGCAATTAAAGCCTGCATTATTCAGCTTCTGGGATGCCACCAGTTCGCCGTGATAAGCGAGATCGGCGGCCGACCATGGGCCCGGCACCACGATGGTCGGCGACACCCCGCCGAGTTCGGAGCTGATCGGACGCGGGTTTCTGGGAGGTCCGGTCTTGTCGCTACCAGCCCCCCAGACGATGGCATCATGTGCGGCCCCCGAGCCGGTGATATGGATGGTTTCGACCAAAGGATGGCTGCACAAATATTGCCCGACGGCGGCATCCCCGGTCCCGATACGCAGAAACCCCGGCCCGATCAGCGGCGCCAGAGCGGTGGCGAGAAACTCAGCCAGATACTCATTTACCGAGTTCAGCTTGACCAGCACCACCTGGTTTTCGACAAATAATTTATGCAG
>JACMOQ010000195.1 GCA_014377905.1 Acetobacteraceae bacterium
CCAGTGTCCGGTCCATCGCCGCATCCGAAAGCCTGCCGGCCTCCATCAGCCCTTCGCCAAGCCGCACGACACGCGAATAAGCATCCACGATGATAAAGCCGTTCGGCCCCGGCCGCGCGATCAGCAGCCGGCAGTTGTTGGTGCCCAGGTCGAGCGCGCCATATGTGCGCCCGCGCCGCGCGATCGGCACACGTGCCGCCTGAACCCGTTGCGGCTGGCGTTCGCGGTTCTGCTGCGGCACGGCGTTGCCGTTACCGGCAGCGCGCACGGCGCCCTCCCCGGCACCTGCGGCAGCCGTCGCCTCGCCACCAATGGCACCCGTATCGGCAAGGGCCGACATTACAGTCATTATCCAATCTCATCACCGGCCACCGCGATGCAGCGCCGGAACCTGACGACAAAGTTAGTGGCACTCGCACGATATGGCAAATTTTGTGCTTCGGAGGGTGATCGGGAGCAGCTTGCTAATTGACTTCACCGCGCGTCCTGCCTATTTGCCCCGGTCTGCGTTGGAGCCCGTCTCCTTCCCGTGGTTGCTGCCCTGTCGTCTAACGGTAAGACAATAGACTCTGACTCTGTTTATCGAGGTTCGAATCCTCGCGGGGCATCCACACCAAGAATTCGGCACTGCCCGCTCGGCGCGCAGGTACAGACACAGAAAAACCGCCGTTGCATCGGGGCGATCGCGCCAGTATACGTGCAACCTTCCATCGATGTGGGGCAATAGCTCAGATGGGAGAGCGCAGCAATCGCACTGCTGAGGTCGGGAGTTCGATCCTCCCTTGCTCCACCACGGAATATCAACCCATTGATGTTCTTTTTTAATCGCTGGAAATCAATGAGATGGACCGGGCGAGTGTATCGTTCGGCTGGATCTTTCTCACCCCAAGATTGCCTGTCACGTTTCCCGGTGACGAGTGCTTGGATCAGCGCCGGTCTATACACTTTCGATATGGAACCTTGCCCACTATCCTGCGTATAATATTCTCCGGCCCAGTCGCCGGAACTATCCGCGGAGGTTCACGATGCTAAACGTTCTCATTACCTTGGTTGTCGTCGGCGTGTTGCTGTGGCTCGTGAATACTTACATCCCGATGGATGGCAAGATTAAGCAAATCCTCAACATCGTCATCGTCATCGCCGTCGTCCTCTGGCTGTTGCAGGTCTTCGGTATCCTCAGCAACCTTGGCGTGCGTTAAGACGCCGCTATCGCAGGTCAATCACCTCGCCTAACAAGGCGGGGTGATTGACCCTGTCCTCCTCGCGATCGGCACAGCCGAGACGACTCTCATCGTCGTCGTTCGCTATTTTGCGGCATCTGGCGGATTTGCCTGGTGGACAGCGCGCCGCGGCATCACCGCCGGCCCGCGCGATGCAATCCGCCGGCGCCGCCAGATCGCCGACGAAATTCGATGGTCGCTCATTTCCGCGATCATCTACGGCATACCCGCTGGCCTCATGCTCGCCGCCTGGCGCTTCGGCGGCCTCACGCAGATACAGACCGCTTTCGATTGGCAAGCCGCGCTTTGGTGGCTGCCTAGCATCGCGCTCTACCTGTTCCTCCATGACAGCTGGTTTTACTGGACCCACCGCTGGATGCACCTCCCGGCGCTGTTCACCCGCGTCCACGCCGTCCACCACGCCTCCAAGCCGCCCACCGCCTGGGCCGCCATGAGCTTCCACCCGTGGGAGGCACTTTCAGGTGCCCTGCTCATCCCGGCACTGGCCTTCGTCATCCCCATCCATTTTAGTGCCTTGGGCGTCGTCCTCACCATCGCCACCGTCATGGGCGTCACCAACCACATGGGCTGGGAGATGTTCCCGGCGCGCTGGATAAACGGCTGGTTCGGCCGCCACATCATCACCGCCAGCCATCATGAAGCGCACCACAAGCACTATAGCTGCAACTACGGCCTGTATTTCCGTTTCTGGGACAGGCTTTGTCGCACCGACAAAGGCCTTGTTGCCAACTTCGGCCGGTAGCGCCTACAGTGTCTGCAAGACCCCGGGGGGCCGGCAGAACCGGCTGAGAGGCAGCTATAAAAGCGCTGCGACCCGCAGAACCTGATCCGGTTGATCCCGGCGGAGGGAGGGCGCGGCATCATCCCCGCTCTCCATCCACAAATGGAGCGAGTGACATGGCCGATATCAATTCCAAGATCGAAATCCCCGTCACCACGGGCGCCCTGCCCGGCAGCCGCAAGATCCACATTGCCGGCGACCTGTTCCCCGATATCCGCGTCGCCATGCGCGAAGTCGTGCTCGAACAGTCCGCCAAGGAGCCGCCGGTCCGCATCTATGATTGCTCCGGCCCCTATACCGACGCATCGGCCACCATCGACATCAACGCCGGCCTGACGCCGCTGCGCACCCCCTGGATCGAAGCCCGCGGCGATGTGGAGCGCTATGTCGGCCGCGATGTCCGCCCCGAGGATAACGGCGTTTCCGGCAAGCAGCAGCCCGATGTCGCGGTCTTCCCCAACGTCAACAAAATGCCATGGCGCGCCAAGGGCTTCGGCAGCGGAACCAGCCCGGCCATCACGCAGATCGCCTATGCCCGCCGCGGCATCATCACGCCGGAAATGGAATATGTCGCCATCCGCGAAAACATCGGCCGCGCCCATATCGCCGGCCAAATCCGCGACGGCGAGGATTTCGGCGCCGAGATTCCCGATTACGTCACGCCGGAATTCGTCCGCAGCGAAATCGCCCGCGGCCGTGGCATCATCCCATCGAACATCAACCACCCCGAAGCCGAGCCAATGGCGATCGGCCGCAACTTCCTCGTCAAGATCAACGCCAACATCGGCAACAGCGCCGTGGCGTCATCGGTGGCGGAGGAGGTCGAAAAGATGGTCTGGGCCACCCGCTGGGGCGCCGACAACGTCATGGACCTGTCCACCGGCCGCAACATCCACAACACCCGCGAATGGATATTGCGCAACAGCCCGGTCCCGATCGGCACCGTTCCCATCTACCAGGCGCTCGAAAAGGTCGGCGGCATCGCCGAGGATCTGAACTGGGAAGTCTATCGCGACACCCTCATCGAACAGGCCGAACAGGGCGTCGATTACTTTACCATCCACGCCGGTGTGCGCCTCGCCTATGTGCCGATGACCGCCAACCGCGTCACCGGCATCGTTTCGCGCGGCGGCAGCATCCTCGCCAAATGGTGCCTGTCGCACCACAAGGAGAACTTCCTCTACACGCACTTCGAGGAAATCTGCGAGATCATGCGCGCCTATGACGTGTCGTTCTCGCTCGGAGACGGCCTGCGCCCCGGCAGCATCGCCGATGCCAACGACCGCGCGCAATTCGCCGAGCTGGAAACGGTGGGCTTAATGAGTCAGAGCGCTTGGAAACACGATTGCCAGGTGATGATCGAAGGCCCCGGCCATGTCCCGATGCACAAGATCAAGGTCAACATGACCAAGCAGCTCGAAACCTGCGGCGAAGCGCCCTTCTACACATTGGGGCCTTTGACCACCGATATCGCGCCCGGTTACGACCATATCACCAGCGGCATCGGCGCGGCCATGATCGGCTGGTTCGGCACGGCAATGCTTTGTTACGTCACTCCGAAAGAACATCTCGGCCTGCCGGATCGTGATGATGTGAAAGTGGGGGTGATCACCTA
>JACMOQ010000196.1 GCA_014377905.1 Acetobacteraceae bacterium
TGGAAAGCGGCGACCTGCGGCAGCGGGTTGCCTTCGGCAAAAATGTGAAACGACAGCAACCTGGCCGTGGTTTTTTCCGGAACCGACACCGTCATCGCCACCGCGTTGCCGTTTTCGACCAGCACCGGCACGTCGAGTTTCACCCGGCCACGCTGCGCCACCTTGCCACCAAGCAGCTTGGCGATTTCAGCCGCGACAATCGCAGGCGTTGCACGCGCTGGGGCGGGGACTGCCACGAAGGCGCCGGCGGCGGTGAGCAACAAATGGCGGCGGGCCAGTAGCGCTGTCATGGCGCGTCCTTCAAGGTCAGCAGATACGCGACAATATCCTCGATTTGGCCCGGTGCCATCACCGGCTTGCCAAGCCAGGCGCGACCAACATTGGTGAGCCCATCGGTGCGGCCATAGGACGGCATGATCGTCTCCGGGTTGAAGCGTTCAGGCATGGTGATGTGGGCGGCAAGCTCGGCTTCGGTGTAGCGCGCGCCGACGCCGTGCAGGTCGGGCGCCAAACTGCCCTGCAAATGCGCCGCCGCGCCGGGGACCATGTGGCACAGCACGCAGAGCGATTTGGTCCGGTCTGCCATCAACGCCCCACCGCGCCCGGCGTCACCCGCAACCGCGACCGATGCCCAAAGGCTAAGCGAAAGTGGCAGCAGTGATCTGGCGATACCAGCCATCGGCTTCCTCGGCTTCACGGGCGCGCATTTCGGCGGGCGCGTCGGGTGGGCTGGTTTTGGCGCTACCCGCGATTTCATTGAGCAGCTTCCCGTTGGGGAGATAGGCACCACGAACGGAAAAACCATAGGACGGGGCGGCGAGGCCGAAGCAGATATTTTCCAGCCGCATTGGGGTGAACGGCGTGCCACGCAGGCTGGCGACAATCGCTGCCGCACAGGCACGGGCATGTTCGCCGGCGGCATGGGCTGCTTTTGGCATCGCGCCGGCGATGATCGCATCGCCGATGACATGGATGCCGGGCACTAATGTTGACTCGAAGGTCGCTGGATCGACCGGACACCAGAAGCTGCGGTCGGCCACACCTGCTGCGACCGCAATGGCGCCGGCGCGCTGCGGCGGGACGACGGTGCCGAGATCGGCACGATGATCGTCGAATTCGGTTTCAAACCGGCCGATTGCCGCTTCGACCTTCGTCACCCGCCCACCATCCGGCAGGCCGACCCATTCCAGCACGCCAGGGTAAAGTGCTTTCCACGCCGCCTGGAAATTGGCCTGGTTGGAAAAATGCTCCTTGGCATCGAGCACCAGCAACTTGCTGCGTGGCTTGTGGGTTTTGAGGAACCAGGCAATCAGGCTGGCGCGCTCATAAGGGGCGATCGGGCAGCGGATCGGGCTGGCGGGGATCGACATGATCACCGTGCCGCCAGCCTGCATCGCGGCAAGCTTGTTACGGAGCAGAATTGTCTGCGCTTCCCCAGTCCAGGCATGCGGCATGATCTCGGCGGCGGCGCGCCCATAGCCGGGTAGGCCGTCCCAATCGATATCAACACCGGGGGCAAGGATCAGCCGGTCGTAGTCCAGCATCGTACCATCGCCAAGGCGGACGCGGCGGGCTACCGGATCGACGGCGACTGCCTCTCCCTGCCGGCGGGTCACGCCGGGAATTACGGCGGCGGCAAAACGAATGCTTGCCGCATCGCGCAACCCGGCGATGACCGCACTGCTTCCCGGACCGATGGAAATAACGGCTTCGCGTTCAACGAGTGTCACCGCCAATGTCGGGTCAGCCGCCACCAGCGCGCGCGCGGCCGCCGCACCGCCGAAGCCGCCGCCGATCACCACAATGCGGGCTGGACCTGCCGCGCGTGCCACAAAAGGCGCGGCAAGCCCCGCCGCGAGAACATTTCGCCGACGGATCAAGCGTGCGACAGATCGGCGTAGCGCAGCGGCAGGGTGCGCACCCGCTTGCCGGTGGCGGCGTATATCGCATTGAGCACGGCAGGCGCTGCCA
>JACMOQ010000197.1 GCA_014377905.1 Acetobacteraceae bacterium
GCCAATGGATTGCGTCGGTTTCGCAGTAGTCTGGACCATTCTTTTTGGATGTCAGCTCATTCACCCTGGGGGGAAAAGGGAGAAAGCTTGACAATTTTTATTGGTTAGTTTATTTACGTAAGATGCACAATTTTTCCATCATCCTTTCAGCGCTACAAGCCGCGATTGCGGTAGTGGCAGCGCGTGAGCGGACGATGGCAGTTCAACTGGCGGCGATGTGGGGGCGGATTGCGCGCATGGGCAGCCGGCTTGGACAGCTGGTGGCGCAGTGTCGGGCTGGGACTTTGCCGACGCAGCGGGCACAGCGGGCGCGGGTGGCTGGCACCGGAACCGGCAAGCGGGCGCATTCTGCCGCACCCAAATGGTTTCTGCGCACAGTTGGGCATGACGCGGTGGCGGCGGGGTTGCAGTTGCAGCATCTGCTGACGCAAGCAGAATGTGTGGCGTTTGTGGCCGCAGTGCCCCAGGCCGGGCGCATTCTTCGGCCGCTGTTACGGATGCTGGGGGTCGCACCGCTGCCGGCGGCGGTGATGGTGGAAGCGCGCGGTCCAAGGCGGGCAGCGAGCGTGCCTGGTAACGCGGCAGTGGTCGCCGTGCCGGGGGCGGCATTTGGGCTTGCCGTTGCGGTGGCGCAAAATTTGGATGTTTAAGGTTCGCGGAATTTTTACGTCATATTTGTTACGATAACGAAATAAATAACGAGTTCTGAGTGGAATGCGCCTTGGCAGGCATTGCGTCGCATGGTCACGCCGGAGGCAACAAATTCCGAAAAAGTTTTTTTGGTTCTTTTTGTTCACAAAAAGAACTGCTTTCTACTTAGCACTAACCTTGAAAACGAGGTTTTCCACCAAATCCCCCACCCGAATATCCAGCCGCTCCGCCGTCCCCGCCGCCAACTCCAACGTCGCCCGCACCGGGAACTTTCCATCGATGGTGGCGAGGCTGTGCGGCACGGTGCGCTCGGCGATCGATTTGATCCGGCCATCGGCGGCGATGAACAGCATATCGAGGGATACAAGGGTGTTCTTCATCCACATCAGCGACGATCGTTCCGCGCCCCAGTCAAACAGCATTCCGCCATTTTCTGGCACGCTGGTGCGAAACATCAGCCCGACGGTTTGCTGTTCGGAGGCGAGCGCCATTTCGACCATGAAATCATGGCGCTTGCCATCATGGGTGACGATGACCAGCTTCTGCTTCGGCAGTTCTGGTTGCGGACCGGTTTGGGCATGCAGGCTGGTGCCGACCAAAAGCATCGCCGCTGTCAGCAGGCAACGGCGATGCAGATTGGTCACGCGTCGGCCAGTTCGGGCGCGTAGGCCGGATGCGGCAGGCCGAGCATCAGGGCAATGTTCTGCACCGCGGCACCGGAGGCGCCCTTGCCAAGATTATCGAGCCGGGCAACCAGGATCGCCTGGCGATGCGTGTCGTTGGCGTAGACGCGCAATTCGAGCGTGTCGGTATTGTTGAGGTCTTCGGGTTCCAGCCGGGACTCGATCCCCGGCATGACCCGCACCAGCACGCTGCCGCGAAAATGGGCGGCGAGCACGGCTTGGAGGTCAGCGCCGCTGGGTTTGCCGACCAGCGTATCGAGATGGAGCGGGACCGAGACAAGCATGCCTTGGCGGTAATGGCCGACGGCGGGGGCGAAAATCGGCCGGCGGGTCAGCCCGCTGTAAAGCTGGGTTTCCGCGATGTGCTTGTGTTCAAGACCGAGGCCGTAAATCTCAAAGGCTGGGCCGCCACGGGCGTCATGCGCTTCAATCATCAATTTGCCACCGCCGGAATAGCCCGAGGTGGCGTTGATGGTGATCGGGTAATCGGGGGGGATGATGCCGGCATCGACCAGCGGGCGGATCAAGGCAATGGCGCCGGTCGGGTAGCAGCCGGGATTGGACACGTTCTGGGCTGCCTGAATACACGCGGTCTGGCCGGGCGCCATTTCGGGGAAGCCATAGGCCCAGTCGGGGTTCACCCGGAAGGCCGTGCTGGCATCGACGATTTTCGGCGCCTGGGCCCCGAGGCTGGCGGCAAGTGCGGCCGATTCCTTTGCCGCATCATCGGGCAGGCACAGTACTGCAAGATCGACTTCGGCCATGATCTCTCGGCGGGCGCCAGGATCTTTGCGACGGTCGCCGGTAAGACTGCGAAGGTCTATGCCCGGGATTGCCAGCAGGCGATCGCGAATGCCAAGGCCCGTGGTCCCGGCTTCCCCATCGATAAACACTGTCACACGCTTGGCCATGGCCGCATCTCCTTTACCGTTATCAGGGTTTCATCCTGGGGCGGCGATGACAAGCATAACAAACTGCGCCCACCCATGCACGCTTTCCTGGCTTGTGGGGGACTAACCCGTGCCGCATGCTCTGGCTGCGGATATCGACAAGGGTGGCGCGCTTGAACGAGGTGACGACCAGGACCTTATGGGGGCTCGATCGGCGTTTGCTGCTCGGCATATTGTTTATTTGCGGGTCTGGCGTGGTTTTCCCGATTATGAACGGCTTTGCCAAGGCATTGGGCAGCGAATACCCGTTGCTGCAGGTCAGCTGGGCGCGCGCCTTCGGGCATGTGGCGTTTCTGCTTTGCGCCTTTCTGCCGCGCTACGGGCTGCAATTGTTGCGCACCCGGCGACCATTGGCGCAGCTTGCGCGGTCGTCGTTGCTGACCGTATCCAATCTTTGCTTCTTTTTTGCGATCACCTTCATCCCGATTGCCGAGGCGGCCTCGATCAGCCAGACCGCACCGCTGATCGTGGCACTCCTTGCGGGGCCGATGTTGGCCGAGCGCACCACCCTGGCCCGAGTGGTAGCGCTGCTGGTCGGCTTTGCTGGGGTGGTTATCGTCATTCGCCCAGGCACCGCAGTGTTCCACTGGGCATCGCTGTTCGTGCTGGCCAGCGCCACATGTTACGGGCTTTATTCGATCGTGACCCGTCGGATCGCGGCAATCGACAGCCCGGAAACCTCGGCGGTGTTGAGCTCGGTCATAGGTGCGTTGGGAATGCTGGCGGTGCTGCCCTTCGTATGGAAAACACCCGAGGGAATTGCCACCATCGCAATGTTCTGCGGCATGGGGGTGCTCGGCGCGCTCGGGCATTACTGCGTTGCCAACGCGCTGAAACTTGCGCCGGCGAGCATTGTCGCCCCATTCCAGTATTTCCAACTGATCGGCTCGGTGATCGTCGGCTATGTCGGCTTTGGCGACCTGCCCGATGCGTTGACCTGGCTCGGGGCGACGATCATCGTGGCCAGCGGGCTTTGGCTTGGCTGGAGCCAGACTCGCAAAAAGGACTAAGGGAGGAACGGCATGACGAAGACATTGGACGGCAAAATCGCGCTGGTGACCGGGGCTGGCCGCAATATCGGCCGCGCGATTGCCATGCGGCTCGCGGCCGATGGCGCGACGGTGGTGGTCAATGGCCGCGCCGATCAAGATGCGGTTGGCGCGGTGGTGCGCGAAATTCGCGCGGCCGGCGGCAAAGCGGTCGGCGCGATGGCCGATGTATCGCAGCCGGACCAAGTGGGCGAGATGATCAACGATGTTAGCGCAGATCTCGGCGGCATCGATATCCTGGTCAGCAATGCCGGGTTGCGGCGGCAGACCAAGTTCCTGGAAATGTCGCTCACCGAATGGCGGGAAATTCTGTCGGTGGCATTGGACGGCGCCTTTATTTTAGCGCGTGCCGTGGTGCCGTCGATGATAAAGCGCGGCGGTGGGTCGATCATTGGAATGTCAGGGATGTCCACCCATGTCGGCACGCCGGAACGCTGCCATGCGTCGGCATCGAAGGCGGGATTAGAGGGGTTGATGCGGGCGCTGGCGGTGGAGCTGGCACCACACAGGATACGCTGCAATTGCGTCGCCCCGGGGTCGATCGATACGGTGCGTGGGGCGTCCGCCGGGGTGCGGCCACCAGGGCTGGTGCCTGGCAATATTCCGTTGGGCCGGCAGGGCACGGTCGACGAAATTGCGGCGGTGGTGCGGATGCTGGCGGGTGCGGAGGGGGGGTATATTACCGGGCAGACCATTCACGTGAACGGTGGGGTGTTTTTAACCTAGTCTGGGACAAGAAAAAGGGGCGACAGGTTTCCCTGCCGCCCCGATTCTGGCTGGTCGAACCCAGATCAGCGCTTGCTGAACTGGAAGCTCCGGCGGGCTTTGGCCTTGCCATATTTCTTGCGCTCGACAACGCGGCTGTCGCGGGTCAGGAAGCCAGCAACCTTGAGGATCCCGCGCAGATCGGGTTCGTAATAGGTCAGCGCGCGGCTGATGCCGTGGCGCAGCGCGCCGGCCTGCCCGGACAGGCCGCCGCCGTTGACGGTGCAAAACACGTCAAACGCGTTATAGCGGTCAGCCACCAGAAAGGGCTGGGTGATCAGCATGCGCAAAACAGGCCGCGCGAAATACTGGCCGACGCGCTTGCCGTTGACAATGATCTCGCCCTTGCCGGGCTTGATCCACACGCGGGCAATGGCGTTTTTGCGGCGGCCGGTCGCGTAGCTGCGGCCTAGCGCGTCACGTTTTGGTTCAACCTTGGGGCGCTCGGTCGGCACAATGGTCGCGACGGCGAGGTCTTTAAGGTCGGCGAGGCTGCGGGTCTGGGTTCCGGACATCGGATCAACCCCTCCTGTTCTTGGGGTTCATGCCAGCGACATCCAGCGACTTCGGGGTTTGCGCGTCGTGCGGGTGGTTCGGGTGCGCGTAGACGAACAGATGCTTCATCTGGCGGCGCTGCAACGGACCACGGGTGATCATGCGTTCAACCGCTTTTTCCACCACACGTTCCGGGAACTTGCTGTCGAGGCGCTGGCGCAGGGTGCGCCCCTTGATACCACCCGAATAACCGGTGTGGTAATAATGGGTTTCGCCATCGAGCTTGTTGCCGGTGATCTTCACCTTGTCGGCATTGATCACGATGACATTGTCACCACAATCGACATGCGGGGTGAATTGCGGCTTGTGCTTGCCGCGCAGCCGGTTGGCGATGACAACCGCTAGACGACCCAGAACCACGCCCTCGGCGTCGATCAGGATCCAGTCCTTGTTTACGTCGGCTGGCTTCAGCGCGACGGTGGTCTTTAGCATGTGGACGTCCTTTGCGAAGCGGACCCGGCGCACGAGGCACCAGGGAAGCCGAGGTCTATGATGGCCAGCGCCGATCCCGTCAAGCAGTTTTCCCTGTGGTAGTATCATACCACCATCGCGCAGGTCTAATTTTCCGCGCTTATCCGCGCGATTGTGTTGGTGGTGCTGTGCCCGACTTCCAACGGCACCAGCACCAGGCGACCGCCGTTGGCGATAATTTCGGCAGCCCCCACCACCTGATCGGGCGCGTAATCCGCGCCCTTGATGATCACGTCGGGCAGCAGCGCGGTAACGATGGCAAGCGGAGTTTCCTCGTCGAACAGAACCACCAGATCGGCCGCCTCCAACGCCGCCATCACCGTTGCCCGTGCGGTTTCAGACTGCACTGGCCGCATCGGGCCTTTAAGCCTGCGCACTGAGGCATCGGTGTTGAGCGCGACAACCAGCCGATCGCACGCTGCCCGGGCGCGGGCCAGCAACCCGACATGGCCTGGATGCAGCAGGTCAAAGCAGCCATTGGTGAACCCGACTTTGAGCCCTGCCCTGCGCCACGCGGCAACGCGGGCAATGGCGGCCACACGGTCGACGATCTTGCGCGCCGGATCGGTGTGGGAATGCAATGCCTCGGCGAGCTCGGACCGCAGCACCGTCGCAGTGCCAAGCTTGCCGACCGCGATACCGGCAGCGACATTGGCGAGGGCCGCGGCTTCCGGCAAAGGCGCGCCGATCGCCAGCGCGGTGGCAAGAGTTGCGATCATCGTATCGCCCGCGCCCGAAACATCCGCAACCGCACGTGCCCGGGTCGGCACGTGCAGGGCAGGTTCGGCGCGGCGCACCAGCGTCATACCTTTTTCGGATCGTGTGACCAAAACGGCGGCCGCATCGGCCTGGGCGCGCGCAGCCTCACCAGCGGCGGCAGCAGCGGCATCGTCAAGCACTGCGATGCTGGTCGCCTGGGAAACTTCCAGCACGTTCGGGGTCAGCACATCGACCCCATGATAAGCTTCGAAGCGTGCGCGCTTGGGATCGGCCAACACCATCACCCCCGTCCGGTGGGCCAACGCAATCGCCGCGCCAAGCACGCCGTCAGTCAGCACCCCCTTGCCATAATCGGACAGCACCATCACCCGCACCCCGGACAGCGCCGCACCAATCGCTGCCAGCAGAGCTGCCTCGACATCCGCATCGACGGGATCGGAAACCTCCTCGTCCAGGCGCAGCAACTGGTGGCTGCCGGACATGAAACGGGTCTTGACCGAGGTTGGGCGGGGTGCCGGCACCAGCCGCGCCGAAATCGCCGCAGTGCCAGCGACGATGGTGGCGATCTCCTGGGCTGCCTCATCCCGCCCAACCACGCCAATAAGCACCGCAAGCCCGCCGAGGGCTGCAATATTCTGCGCGACATTGCCGGCGCCACCCAGCACGCTGCGCCGCGACTGGGCCCGCAACACCGGAATGGGCGCTTCGGGCGAAATCCGCCGCACTTCGCCACCGACATA
>JACMOQ010000198.1 GCA_014377905.1 Acetobacteraceae bacterium
CAAGCGCGGAAATGGATATGTGCGCCGTCTGATCATCCATGGGGCGCGATCCTGCTTCTTGCACCTGAACCGTGAAAGTCATGCTTTGGGGCGCTGGCTGAATGCACTGGAAGCTAGAACCCATCGCAACAAGGCTGTCGTTGCTCTGGCCAACAAGCTCACCCGGATCGTCTGGGCGATCCTGACACAACCCGGCACCGTCTACTTGCGGTCAAAAGGAGCAGCCTCCTGAGCTGATCCTTCACCGCAAAACCCATTGCAGGGGACGTGATGACCAAACGGTTGATCGACCACGGGTAAGCCAAGCAAAAAAAGCGGGACATGATCCCGTGTCACTAATCTGGAACCCATGGGGCGCATCTCATCAAGGCCTTGTCGCCAAAAGCGGCTGACTGATCAGAGGCCGGATACATTTACGCAAGCCGGTGCGTCACTCACAAAAACCTTGCAATAGCGGGGCGGACCATACATTTCCGAGGGCTTCATTCAGCAATTCGTTCTGCATGCTGAGTTCGGCGAACATCTTCTTCAGCCGCCGGTTTTCATCTTCGAGAGCCTTGGTCTGCGCGATCATTGACGCATCCATGCCGCCATACTTCGCCCGCCATTTGTAAAACGATGCCGTGCTCATGCCATGTTCCCGGCAAAGCTCGGCCACAGGCACACCGCCCTCAGCTTGGCGCAGGATCGCAAGGATCTGGGGTTCGCTGTATCTCGTCATCTTCATCTGAATCTCCTCATGCATCTTGCCGAGAAAATTCTACTTCCACTGCCCCTTACTTTCGGGGGGGGGATTACCAGGGCATGAGCAGCCAAAACTGTCTAAATAGACTAGTCCAAAAAGGCATGTTCCCAAACAACTAATTTTCCTGATAATACAATCATAGGTTGAAAATTTCGGTTGGCGAAAATAACCGTTCGATGGAGCAAAGTAACTTTGACGAGCACCGAACAGCCACTGTCAAGATCTACTGAATCTTACATATCGCCTAGTCAACTATGCAGTGTCGATCATCTTTCGATCTGCGGTCGCTTGCCGTACAGCCAACCTAGTGTTTCTACGTTGGCAGACAATGTGTTTGATTGCGACTCAATTGAAGATCTGTGCTTTCATCTGAAGTCAATAAATGCACTGTTTTCGGGGTCGAATTTTTCATTGCAAGTGATCGAGGAAAGAAGTTTATGTGAGTACGACCACAGAGTTGTAACCGACTACCCGGCCGAATTCATTTCTGCTTATGTTGATCGGAACTATTATTTCATTGACCCAATAATTGCGAAATGCCGAACTCACTCAGGTTTATTCCTTTGGGACGAAGTATCGACAAATTCCCCGGTCTCTCAGTGTTACCAAGTTGAAGCGCAGAAGTATGGAGTTGGACCGAGCGGTGCGACATTTGTGTCAGAGAATTCAAGGGGGGACGTTTGTGCACTATCAATATCATCAAGATCTAATAGGATAAAATTTCGAGATAAATTTGAGTTAAGAAAGTCTGATTTTTGTTATCTAGCAAAAGTGGTGGTTGATGCTTTTAGCGAGTTATCAGGCTTGGACTGCGCTCAATCATTTAACCTCACTCATGATCAAATAAGAGTATTGTATGATATCGCTCATGGAGTACCCGAGGGTGATCTTGAGAAGAAAAGATACTTATTTGGCTCCTACAGCAATATCAAACAATCAATCCTCAGAGCATGCGGGACGAACACACTTGCTCAAGCCGCAATATTGGCAGTGAAGTACGGGCAGCTTGAAGAAGTGCCATATTTACAAAAGGATATCTTAAATGTCTTGTCCCAAACCGGCGATGTCGAACGCAGTATGTGCGGCCAGAGACGAAAGCCAATGAAGCGCGAGTTAGCATTTTCTCCAGCCAGTTTTCAATACCAAGTGATGGGAGGCGAGCAAATTGAAACGACTTAAGGGTAATCCCTCCCGAAAGTAAGGGGCTGCGGAGGTAGAATTTTCTCGGCAAGATGCATGAGGAGATTTTGAATGAAGATGACGAGATACAGTGAACCCCAGATCCTTGCGATCCTGCGCCAGGCCGAGGGCGGCGTGCCTGTGGGCGAGCTTTGCCGTGAACATGGCATGAGCACGGCGTCGTTTTACAAATGGCGGGCGAAGTATGGCGGCATGGATGCATCGATGATCGCGCAGACCAAGGCGCTCGAGGATGAGAACAGGCGGCTGAAGAAGATGTTCGCCGAGCTCAGCATGCAGAACGAATTGCTGAAGGAAGCCCTCGGAAAAAAGTGACCGGGCCATCTCATCGCCGAGAGATGGCCGCAACTGCGGTGGAGCGACGCGGGGTCAGCATTGCCGTGGCCTGCCGCACATTCGGCGTCAGCGAGACCTGTTATCGCTACAGCCCGCTTCTGAGCGACGAGAACGAGCAGATTGCCGATCTGTTGGTAGGGCTGACGGATGCGCGGAAGACTTGGGGGTTCGGGCTATGCTTTTTACATCTGCGCAACGTCAAAGGGCACGGCTGGAACCACAAACGGATCTACCGGATTTACTGCGCGCTGGAACTGAACCTGCGGATCAAACCCCGCAAGCGGTTGAAGCGGGACAAACCTGACGCCCTGGCCGTGCCGGAGGCGCCCAACATGACCTGGTCCATGGACTTCATGGCCGATCGGCTGGGTGACGGTCGCCAGTTCCGGCTGCTGAACGTGCTCGACGACTTCAATCGCGAAGGATTGGGCATCGAGGTGGACTTTTCCTTGCCCGCCGAACGCGTGATCCGGAGCCTTGACCGCATCATAGAATGGCGCGGCAAACCCGGCACCATACGGGTCGACAACGGCCCCGAATACATCAGTGGCAAGCTGCTGATATGGGCCGAGAAACAAGGGATTGCCATCCAACACATCCAGCCAGGTCAACCTCAGCAGAACGCCTATATCGAGCGATACAACCGCACCGTCAGGCACGAATGGTTGGACCAATACATCATCGAAACCATCGAGGAGGCTCAGGATTTCACTACACAATGGCTCTGGACTTACAACAACGACCGCCCGAACATGGGCATCGGCGGCATCACACCCGCCCAGAAACTGAAAATGGCCGCATGAGTTCTACGACCGCACCCCTTTAGAAATGGGGGGATTAGCGTCGGACGGGCTTTATCACATGGCTTATGCGCAGGACGGCGGGTGCGGCCAAAGGGACGCGGCATTTTCAACACCGTGCCAATAATCCTTGCAGCGTTGCTTGACGCGATCGGTCTGGCCATGCTGCCGGATGACATTGTGGCACCCGCGATCTCCGAAGGTTAGTTGCTTCAGCTTCTGGCGGTCTGGATGCCAAAGCGACCCGGTTGTCACTAGTATTATGCGAGCCGCGAGCAACCCTCTCCTGCCTTTCGCATCGTTCTGGAGGCGCTTGGCAAGCATCGGGCGCAGGCGTCTGCAGAACGCTGATTTGTCCTTTCGGCTAGCCATCTCGCAAGTGTCGCAGCGTCCAGAGCACACTCATATACGGCACTGGTCGCCTGCCAGTGGGCCGTGCAGATCGGGGCTAGCGGTGCGATCATGGTCAGTGCCGTCATCGTCACCGCAAGATGGCAATGCTGTCGCCATTGCTGCCAGGCGCCCGGGATTGGACCCAAGGCCGCTTTCGGCAGCGATTGTGCCTTATTGTGGCTGCATTGTGTCTATAGGATGCAACTTCTGGACTACCCGATTTTGTGTGCTATTTGATCGCTTTATCATCGCCAGCCAACGCGTTCCCTTTTCCCTTCACAGGAACTTTCACATGACCCTCCGCACCGTCGGCCTACATTCGCAATTCGCCTCCATTGCCCAAGCCATGGCGGCTGCCGGGCCCGGTGACACCATCCAGCTTGAGAGCGGTTACAGCCACGAAACCGCCACCGTGCGGTTCAGCGGCATGACCATCTTCGGCGGGGCGCATTCGCGCGATATCGTGCTGAACCTGGGCATGGGCATCGCCACGGTCACCCTGACCGGCACGGCGAACATCCACCTGAACGATGCCACCGATGGCAACGGCATCGTGGGCAACGCCGGCAACAACGTGATCACGGTCACGGGCGGCATCGATGCAGTCGATGGCGGGCTGGGGGTAGACCGGCTGGTGGTGGATTATCGCGAGGCGATCGGCGCGATCACCGGCGACAGCACCTCGAACTTTAGCGAAGCTGGTGGCGGGGGCCGTTCGGTCACCATGACCGATGGCACCATCGAGCATTTCACCGTGCTGACCGGCTCGGGCGCCGACACCATCACCACGGGTGCCGGCAATGACATCATCAAGACCGGCCAGGGCGCCTCGACGGTGTCGGCGGGTCAGGGGGCCAACATCATTATCGGAGGCGGCAATGCCGACACGATCACGGCTTTGGGCGGCGGCAATCTGGTGCGTGCCGGCAACGGCACCAACACCGTCACGACCGGCGCGGGCGCGGATCTGATCTTTTCGGGCAGGGGGTCGGACACGATCACGGCCGGTGGGGGTGCTGACCACATCACCCTGCATGGCGGGGCCGACAGCGTGGAAGCCGGGGCCGGGCATGACCGCCTGTTCCTGAACTATGCCGCCTTGCTGACAAATGTGTCGGGCGGCATCGCCGGTGGCAACGGCAAGACCGGCTATGTCGGACATATCGCGGATCTGGCGGGAAGCATCGTGGATTTCCAGCGCGTCGAAAGCTTTACCATCAAGTCGGGCAGCGGCGATGACACCATCACCACTGGGAACGGCGCCGATGTTCTGCGCGGCAATGACGGCCGCGACGTGTTTCGGGCCGGCGGCGGGCAGGACCAGCTTTTTGGCGGCAATGGCCGGGACGTGCTGCATGGCGGAACGGGTGCCGATGAGCTAACGGGCGGCTATGGAGCGGATGTTTTCGTATTTGCCACGCTGGGCGAGGCTGGCGCTGGCCGGACGCATGACATGATCCGCGACTTCAAATCGGGCGTGGATCATATCAATCTGTCGGGTATTGATGCGGATGTGACGCTGATCGCCACCGGCGATCAGGCATTTCACTTCATTGGCGGCGCGCAGTTTCATGCGGTGGCAGGCGAATTGCGCTATAGCGGCGGAATGGTGCGCGGCGATGTCGATGGCGACGGTGTGGGCGATTTCTCCATCGAGGTTGGTGTGGTCCCGGCATTGAACCAGCACGACTTCTTTCTGTGACCAAAGCCGGTCCGGCGTGCCAAGCGGCGCGTCGGACCGGTCTGTAGTTAACGATTATGTGAGCTACTCCCCAACTCTTGGACAGTTTTCCGGCGGAGTTAAGCTACGGCGCGCACCTGCTGATCAGTTTCGGTTGCGTTGAAGTAGACCACAGCGGAAGGTTGACCGCCATGGGCGGCGTAGGGCCGCTGGTAGTTGTAGAAGGTGATCCAGCGCCCGACGCCAGCCTTGGCTTGAGACCCGGTTTCCCAGGCGTGCAGGTAGACGCATTCGTATTTCAGGGATCGCCAGAGGCGTTCGATTAAGATGTTGTCCAGATATCGGGCTTTGCCGTCCATGGAGATTTTGGTCTTGGCCCGCTTCAGCCGGTCGGTCCAGTCGAAGGATGTGAACTGGGAGCCTTAATCGGTGTTCATGATCTCGGGCGCACCGAACTTGTGGATCGCCTCGTTCAGCGCCTCAAGGCAGAACTCAGCCTCCAGCGTGTTCGATATCCGCCAGGCCAACACCTTGCGGGTGAACCAGTCCATGCCTTACGGCGATTGAAGACAATCGCCTACCGGCCAAAGGATGGCCACCAGATACAGGAAGCCTTTGCGCATCGGCAG
>JACMOQ010000199.1 GCA_014377905.1 Acetobacteraceae bacterium
GACGACGTTGGTGGTTGCCCATCGGCTGGCGACAATCCGCCGTGCCAACCAGATTGTGGTGATCGAGGCCGGGCGGGTGGTGGCGACGGGGACGCATGATGAACTGGTGCGCGAGGGTGGGTTGTATGCAAGGCTGGCGGCGTTACAGTTTGATTTAGCAACCTGACGCATGCCCTTTTCCCCATTGTTGCGAATGGACCCACAACGTTACCGAACGATGAAATGACCAAAGTGGCCAATCTACGACTTTGGCCACCAAACTGCGTTTCACTGGATTAAAAGTAACTGCCCGGTCAGGTCCGCGTGGCCAACGATAACTTGGCTCGAGACACCCTCACCCCGGCGCGCTCCCAAGGGACGAGGGGGCAGCATTTCTCCCCTCGGGAGAGGGCCGCGGCAGGGGTGCCTTGGATGGTGAAAGGGTGGAATGCCAAGCGGCATTCCACCCTACGAAGAAAGCGCGATAGTATTCTGACTGGGGAGAATCGCCATGCAAGAATACGACTACATCATCGTCGGCGCCGGGGCGGCCGGCTGCGTGCTCGCCTACCGCCTTGGGGCTGATCCGTCGCTGAAAATCGCGGTGCTGGAAGCGGGCGGCACCGACCGTAACATCATGATCAAGATCCCCGCTGGGTTTAGCAAGACGGTGCACAACCCGAAGCTCAACTGGGGTTACGAAACCGCGCCTGGCCCGCATATCGACAACCGGCGGATTGCCTTCCCGCGTGGCAAGGTGATTGGCGGGTCGGGGTCGATCAACGGGCATTTATATGTGCGCGGCCAGTCGGCCGATTATGACATGTGGGCGCAATTGGGCTGCCGGGGGTGGTCGTGGGACGATGTTCTCCCCTATTTCAAGCGCGCCGAAACCCGTGGCAATGGCGGCGGCGATCCGTCGGTGCGTGGCAATGATGGGCCGTTGCACATCCAGGACCAGCGCGATCCGCAGCCATTGTCGGATGCCTATATTGCCGCCAACGCGGCGCTCGGGCTGGCGCGCACCCCTGATTACAATAGCGGCAATCAGGAAGGCACGTTTTTATACCAGCAGATGATGAAGGATGGCCGCCGCTGGTCGCCGGGGGACGCCTATCTGCGTCCGGCGATCAAGCGCGGCAACGTCCATCTGATCCAGCATGCGCTGGCCGAGGCGGTGGTGTTGGATGGCAAGCGCGCCACCGGGGTGCGCTACCGGGTGGGCAATGGCGAAGTGCAGGAAATTCGCGCGCGACGTGATGTCATCTTATCGGGCGGCAGCATCAACACCCCGCAATTATTGCAGTTGAGCGGCATTGGCGATCCGGATTGGCTCGGCGACATTGGCGTGCAGGTGCAGCATGCCTTGCCCGGCGTTGGTCGCAATTTGCGCGATCATTACGCGGTGCGGGTGGCAGCACTGGTGCAAGGCGCCGGATCGCTCAACGAACGATCGCACGGGCTGCGGCTGGTCGCCGAGGTGATCCGCTATGCGCTTTTCCGCAAGGGCTTGCTCGCCCAAAGCCCAAGCCATGCCGGGGGTTATTACAAAACCCGGCCAGAGCTTGAAACGCCGGACATGCAGCTTTATTTCGCCCCCGCAAGCTATGCCGGTGGACGTTACGGCGCGACGGATCTTGATACGCGGGCGGGCATGACCTTGGGGTGCGCGCAATTGCGCCCGGAAAGCCGCGGGCACCTTAAGGCTACAAGCGCCGATCCGCGGGTGAAGCCGGAAATTCAGCCGAATTACCTCGCCGACAGCATTGACCGGGATGCCCTGCTATCGGCGATGAAATATATGCGCCGGCTGCTGCAAACCGCACCGTTGGCGCAGTTTGTGGCCGAGGAAACTCTGCCGGGACCTGGCATCGTGACCGACGCCGACTGGATGGCCCATGCCCGCGCGACCGGATCAACCACCTATCACCCGATCGGCAGTTGCAAGCTTGGCACCGATCCGATGGCGGTGGTTGATCCGCTGTCGATGCGGGTGCATGGCATTATGGGCCTGCGGGTTGCCGATGCGTCGGTGATGCCCACCATGGTATCGGGCAACACCTATGCCGCCACCAACATGATTGCCGAAAAAGCCGCCGATCTCATTCTGAGCTAAAGGGAAATCATACGATGGCTGAAACCATTATCGGTGCGATCGGCGATCTTGCGCTCGAACGCGGCGGCACCTTGAAAGCGGTCAAACTCGCCTATGCGGTTGAGGGCACGCTGGCGCCGGATAAATCCAACGTCGTGCTGCTGACCCATGGCTACACCAGCAGCCACCAGATGATGGGCAGTGCCAACAGCGAAGGATCGTGGAGCGGGCTGGCCGGGCCGGGCCGGGCGATCGATACGGATCGCTACTTTGTGGTGTCGTCAAACATGTTGGGCTCGTCCTATGGCAGCACCGCGCCGATGACGATAAATCCAGCAACCGGGCGGCATTATGGGCCGGATTTCCCCGAGATTACCGTCAAGGACATCGTCACCGCGCAGAAACAATTGCTGGAAAGCCTGGGCATCCACCATCTGGTCGCGGTTGCCGGACCGTCCTATGGCGGGTTCCAGGCTTTCGCCTGGGCGGGGTATTATCCGGATTGGATGGACGCGATTGTGGCGGCGGTCAGCGGCCCGAAATCGCCCGGCGATGCCAATCGCGACCTGCTGCGGGCACGATTCGAGAAAGACCCGAACTGGAATAGCGGACATTACTACACTGCCGGCGGGGTCGGTGCGACGATGACTGAGATCCGCGAGGAAACCTTGCGCCGGTATGGTGCCGAAGCAGAACTCGCCGGATTAGGCGACACCGCGGCAATTGCCGCCGAAATCACCAAGCGCGCCCAGGCCTGGGCCGGGGCTTTCGATGCCCATTCGCTCATGGTGCTCGGGCGCGCGGCATCGCTGTTGGATGCAACGCCGTTAATCCCGATGTTCAAGGCCAAGGTTCTGTATGTGCTGTCGCGAACCGATCTGCTGTTCCCGCCATCGCTGGCGCCCGGCTTGATGGCGCAATTCGCCGCAGCCGGGGTCGATGCGCGATACTTCGAAATCGACAGCGACCACGGCCACCTTGCCGCCGGGACCGACGCGGCCAACTGGGCGCCGGCACTAAAA
>JACMOQ010000200.1 GCA_014377905.1 Acetobacteraceae bacterium
GGAGAAATATTTGACCCGCCCCCGCCATATCGAAATCCAGATCTTCGCTGACAGCCAAGGCACGTGCGTGCATCTGTTCGAGCGCGATTGTTCGATCCAGCGCCGCCATCAGAAAATCATCGAAGAAGCTCCAGCTCCTGGCATGACGTTGGAACTTCGGGCCGCCATGGGAAACGCGGCGGTCGCGGCAGCCCAGGCGGTTGGTTATGTCGGTGCCGGCACAGTGGAATTTATTGTCGAAGACGGGCAGTTCTATTTCATGGAAATGAACACCCGCTTGCAGGTCGAACACCCGGTCACCGAAATGATTACCGGGCTCGATCTGGTTGAATGGCAGTTGCGCGTCGCCGCTGGGCAACCTCTCCCGCTCACCCAGTCTGATCTGGCCATCAACGGCCATGCGATTGAAATTCGCCTGTGCGCCGAAGATCCTGCGCGGGACTTTCTGCCCTCGGTCGGGCTGCTCCAGCATCTGTCACTCCCCGCCGATATCCGCGTTGA
The DNA here is from genome assembly GCA_014377905.1 of Acetobacteraceae bacterium. Classification (GTDB taxonomy): domain Bacteria; phylum Pseudomonadota; class Alphaproteobacteria; order Acetobacterales; family Acetobacteraceae; genus CAITOL01. Next base: position 502 of record JACMOQ010000200.1, read on the forward strand.
TGCCGGGGTGCGGACCGGTGATCGGATCAGCCCTGATTACGACCCGATGATCGCCAAGCTGATTGTGCATGGCCCCGACCGTGCGTCGGCACTGCGCAAAATGGCATCCGTCCTGCGGCGGGCGGAAGTCGTCGGCGTGGCGACCAATCTGGCGCTGCTGCGCGCGATCATTGTGCATGATGACTTTGCCGCCGGTGATTTCGATACCGGCTTCATCGCACGCCATCCTGGCCTGATCGATAATGACACAAGCCCCCCCAACACTGCCATTGCGGCTGCGACGCTCGCTATTTTATCCACCCGCGCGACACATAACATTATTCCGGGCGATCCTTGTTCACCCTGGGGCATTTCATCGGGATGGCGAATGAACCTACCCGCAACCCAAACCATTTCGTTGCAATCTGGCGCAGTCCGCGTTGACGTCCATGCCCAACCCGATGGCACGTTGACCTGGGATGGCAAAACCTGTCATGCGGCCCTCGCCAATGATCGCGTAACAATCGACGGCGTGAGCGTGCCAGTCACCATGGTCGGCCTCACCGTCCTGCTCGATGGCGCGGTATTCCCCTTCACCGAAATAGATCCGCTATTGCCGCCCGAAACCTCGGCCGCTGCTGGCACAAAAGTCACCGCCCCCATCCCAGGACGGGTCACCAACATCGCCGTCGCGGTCGGTGACGCGGTCGTTCGCGGCCAGTTGCTGGCGGTGATGGAGGCGATGAAGATGGAAATCTCGCTGACCGCCGCGCGCGACGGCGTAGTTGCCTCCGTCCACGCAACTGTTGGCGAAATGGTGGCAGAGGGAACCGAGATCGTTAAGCTGGCCGATCTCCCGCCACCGTAACCCGATGTCCGGCGCGGGTGTGGGGCCAGTAATCCCACATCGCGCGATGCTGGGCGCAGCGATTATCCCAGAAAGCAACCGCATTTTCGCTCCAGCGGAAGCGGCACTGGAATAGCGGGTTTTCCATATGCTCGAACAAATAGCGCAGCACGCCCGCGCTTTCGTCGCCTGGCACACCGCCCAAACGTCGGGTGAAGCCACGATTGATGTAGAGGCATTTCTTGCCGGTCACCGGATGGGTTCGCACCACCGGATGTTCCGCCCGCGGATAAGACGTCTTATCGGCCACCCCCAGATTAGCGTAGGTGCCGCGATAAACCTCCTCACCATCATGCAGCGCGGTCATGCCATCGAGATAGGTTTTCATCCGGTCCGACAGCGCATCGTATGCCGCATACATATTGGCAAACAACGTGTCGCCACCCTTGGGCGGGCAGGTCTGGATGTGCAGGATGCTGCCCATCGGCGGTTCAGCGTCGCACGACACATCGCTGTGCCAGCCTTCGCCGTTGGCACGCGGGGAGTTTTCGTCGGCACGGATGACCATCAATTCGCGATGGCCAGGCGCATGCGGCGCGGCGGGGTGAATGTGCAATGACCCGAACCGCTTGCCGAACGCCAGATGCTGCTCGGCGGTCAGTTCCTGGTCCCGGAAGAAGATTACCAAATTCTCGGCAAAGGCGCGCTGAATTTCGGAAAAAGTCGCGTTGCCGAGTGGTTGCGACAAATCAACGCCGGAGATTTCCGCGCCGATGATGGGGGTGAGCTTATCGACCGAAATGGTTTCGTACGGCGCGCTGTCGTCTGCCGTGTGGCGGATGCGTGGGCCGCCATTGCCGCGTAGGGTGTTCATTGTGCTGTTACCTTCCCTGGTAAGCCGGCGGCCGCTTCTCCAGAAACGACGTGACCGCTTCCATGTGATCATCGGTGTTATGGCAAATCCCCTGCATCACCGCGCAAAGTTCCAAATACTCCGGCAATTCCATCTTCTGCCCCGATTTCAACAGCCGCTTGGTCAACCGCACCGTGCGCGGCGGCTTGGCGGCATACCCAGCGGCAAGCTCGCGCGCCCGCGCCATCAGCTCATCGGGCGCCACCACTTCCAGAACCAGCCCGATGGCGACTGCTTCGGCCGCGTCGAGCACCCGGCCCGAGAACGTCATCTCCGCCGCGCGTTGATAGCCTACCAGCCGTTGCAGGAACCATCCGCCACCATCGCCAGGGATGATCCCGAGATTGACGAACGTCTCACCGATTTTGGCGGTCGAAGATGCAATCCGGATATCGGCCATGCAGGCCAGGTCGCAGCCGGCACCCACCGCCGCGCCATTGATCGCCGCGATCGCGGGCACTTCCAGCCGGTGCATCGCCAAAGCCATGCGCTGGATGCCGTTGCGGTAACGATTCTGCACCGTGTAGACATCGCCGGCGAAGCTGCCCTCGTCGCGGTTCAGCATGTGCTTGACGTTGCCGCCCGCCGAAAACGCGGCCCCCGCGCCGGTCAGGATCAGCGCGGAAATCCCCTCATGGCGATTGATCCAGTCCACTACTATTTCGATCTCAGCGGAAAGTTTGGTCCCGGTGAGCTCATTGCGAACGTCGTTGCGGTTCATCGTCATGATGGCAATGCGGCCATCGAGTTCGAGCGTTGAGTCGTGCAGTTCCGGCGGCGTCATTTTTGCGGTCCAATACTTGCGAGTGCGGTGTCAACAGCATCGCCCAACCTGGCGACGATGGTATCGATTTCGGCGGCCGTTACATTATAGGGCGGTGCCACGATAACGTGATCGCCGGCCACCCCATCGATGGTGCCGCCCATCGGATAGATCGCCAGGCCCAGGTTGAAGGCTGCGGTCTTCACCCGATCGTAGATTTTCAGGCTCGGATCGAACGCTGCCTTGCTACCACGGTCGGCCACGAATTCCAGCGCCCAGAACAGCCCACGCCCGCGGATATCGCCAACGTGGCGGTGATTGCCCAACCTATCTGTCAGCCGGTCCGACAGCAGGCTGCCCATCGCGCGGACATTGGCCAGAAGATCGTCGTCGCGGATCACCTTCTGCACCGCCAACGCCGCGGCCGAGGCAACCGGGTGCGCCTGGTAGGTATGCCCATGCTGGAAGCTGCCGGTGCCCGCCCGCAGTGCTTCAATCACCCGGCCGGCGATCAGGATGCCGCCGATCGGGGCATAGCCGCCGCCGAGGCCCTTGGCGATCACCTCGATATCCGGCGTGATGCCTTCCTGCTCCCAGGCATGCATCGTGCCGGTCCGCCCCATGCCGCACATCACCTCGTCCAATATCAGCAGTGCACCATGCCGGTCGCAAATGTCGCGGACGGCACGAAAGTAGCCTGCAGGTGCTGCAACGCACCCCGTGGTTGCGCCCACCACTGGCTCAGCGGCAAACGCGATCACGTTATCGGGCCCGAGTCGCTGAAATTCCGCTTCAAGCTCGGCTGCAAGGCGGGCGGTGAACTGGGCCTCCGATTCGCCGTCATTCTGGAACCGATAGGCAAAGGCCGGGCTGACATGGCTGAACGCTGGTGACAGCAAGGGTGCGTAGGGCGCGCGCCGCGCCGCATTGCCGCCGGCCGACAGCGCGCCAAGCGTATTGCCATGATAGCTGGCGCGCCGCGCGATGATCCTGGTCCGTTGCGGCTGGCCAACCTCCAGAAAATACTGCCGCGCCAGCTTGATCGCGGCTTCCATCCCTTCCGATCCGGACGACGCCAGATAGGCATGGGTCAGCCCGCCTGGTGAGTGACCAACCAGCATTTCCGCCAGTTCCTCGGCCGCCTGATTGCTGAAAATCGCAGTGTGGACGTAAGCAACTTTGTCCAGCTGGGCCGCCATCGCATCCCGCACCCGACGATTGCCATGCCCGAGGCAAGCGACCGCCGCGCCCCCCGATCCATCGATAATCCGCCGCCCATCAGCGGCGTGCAGATAAATTCCGTCCCCCCCGACCGCGATCGGTGTTGACGCATGCAGGCTGCGGTGCAGCAGGCGGCTCATCGCGATTTCCTCCTTGATTTTAGGCATTCTTGACACACAACGCCCCCAACGGTAGCAAGCCCACGCTTTTGGGCAAGATGACTTGTTCGTAAGCATTGGGCGTGAACAGCGCATGGACGAAACCAAGGGCGGCGGCGGGTCTTTCGAGGACCGCCTCGAAACCGCCCGAAAGAAGCAAGGGCTGGATGCTGTCGGTGGACCTAAAAAGTCCGGTCCGATGGATAAAAGCCTCGGGATTGGCTTGCGAGTCGGGGTCGAGCTGGTCTCCGCACTGGTGGTGGCGGTTGCCATTGGCTGGTGGTTGGATGGCTGGCTGCACACACGGCCGTTTCTGCTGATCCTGTTCGTGCTGCTGGGCGGGGCTGCCGGGATTGCCAATATCTGGCGCCTGGTCAAGCCCAAGGGCTAAGACTGAAGCGGGGGCAACCCCGCATTGTTGAAAGGTTTTCACGTGGCCGCCGAAGCGCATACGATTGACGCGTTGGGTCAGTTCAAACTGACCACCGCCCTTGGCCCCCTCGGCGCCTCGGTGAACTTTACCCAATCGAACCTGATGATGGTGATCTCGGGTCTGTTGATCCTTGGTCTGATGGTGCTCGGCGCCCGTCCGCAGGCAGTCGTACCCGGCCGGCTGCAAGCCCTGGCGGAGATGGCCTATGAAGGCATCCGCAAGATGTGCATCGACCAGATCGGTGACGAAGGCAAAGCCTTCTTCCCGTTCGTGTTCACCCTGTTCATGTTCGTCCTGATCGGCAATTTGCTCGGGCTGCTGCCGTTCAGCTTCACTTATACCAGCCATATCGCTGTCACCCTGACCCTCGCGCTCACGGTTATTGTGTTGGTCACCGTGGTCGCACTCCGCATCCACGGTCTGCATTTCTTCAGCTACTTCTTCCCGCCCGGTGCGCCGGTGCTCCTGGCGCCGATCATTGTGCCGGTCGAAATCATCTCTTACCTTTCGCGTCCGGTCAGCCTCAGCATTCGTTTGTTTGCCAACATGGTTGCCGGCCACGTGATGTTCGAAGTCTTCGCCAGCTTCATTCTGATGATGGCGGCGTCCCAGGCACTCGGCTCGTTCGGCGTTATCGGTGCCGTCGGGCCAATGGCGCTCAACGTGGCGCTGATGGGCTTCGAATTGCTGGTTGCCTTCCTGCAGGCCTATGTCTTCGCAATCCTGACCTGCATCTACCTGCACGACGCGGTGCATCTGCACTAGACCGCCGCGTCACAGACCTCTATCCCCCACCCCTTGATAAACCTTAGAAGGATACATCCCATGGACGTGGCAGCCGCCAAGGCTCTCGGAGCCGGTATCGCCGTGATCGCCCTCGCGGGCGTCGGCATCGGCATCGGCAACATCTTCTCCGCGCTGGTCACCAGCGTTGCCCGCAACCCCTCAGCCCGCGACCAGGTCTTCGGCCTCGGCATTCTCGGCTTCGCGCTGACCGAAGCGGTCGCGCTGTTCGCGTTGCTGATCGCCTTCCTTATCCTGTTCACCTAATACGCAGGAGGACGCGCCATGCGTCCCATCGGTCTTCTGACCGCTGCTGCGATGTCCGTCTTCACCTCGGTTGCTCTGGCAGCCGAGGCGAAAGAAGGCATGCCGCAGCTCGACTTCAAGAACGTGCTGCTCAAAAGCCAGGTTGTCTGGCTCGTGATCATCTTCGCGTTGCTGTATGTGCTGCTCTCCCGCTGGGCGCTGCCGAAAATCGGCACCGTGCTGGAAAAACGCGCATCCACCATCGAAGGTGACCTTAACGCAGCACGCGGGGCGAAAGCATCTGCCGACGCAGCGGTTGCCGAACTGACGGCCAAAACCCGGGAAGCCCATGCCGGCGCCCAGGCGGCAATCGCCAATGCGGTCGATGCAGCCAAAGCAGCGGCGGCGTCCCAGACAGCAATGTTGACCGCGCGGCTCGATGCCCAGTTGGCGGAAGCCGAAGGGCGGATCAACGTCGCACGCAATGCCGCCATGGGGGCCCTCCGCCAAGTCGCCGCCGAGACTGCCAGCGTCGTGGTTACCCGCCTTACCGGGGTTGCCGCCAACGCATCGGCAGTCGATGCCGCAATCGGCTCGGCACTCACCGCCCGCGGCCTCGCGTAACAGGGAACGATCCACATGCACCATGAAGAAAGCTTCTGGTCGGACCCACGCAGCTTCGTGGCACTTGCCTTCGTCATTTTCTTTGTCATCTTCGGCAGGAAGATCTGGGGCGTCCTCACCGGCATGCTCGATAAACGCGCCGATGAAGTCCGCGCCGAACTGGCGGAAGCCCAACGCCTTCGCCAGGAAGCCGAAGCGATGCTGCGTAGCGCCAACCAGCAACGCGAAGCCGCCATCACCGACGCCCAGGCCCTGCTAGCCGGCGCAAAGTCCGAGGCTACCCGCCTCGCCAATGCCGCCGCCGCCGACGCCGAAGCCTCGGCCAAACGCCGCGAACAAATGGCCATGGACCGCATCGCCGCCGCCGAAAAGGCCGCCATCGATGATGTCCGTATGATCGCCGCCGATGTCGCCACCACAGCGGCGCGCGAAATCATCCGCAACGGTTTATCCGCCGAGGCTGATGCCGCGCTGGTCGATCGGGCGATTACGGGACTGCCGGCGGCCCTTCGCGCGGCCTAGGCAAGCGCTGGGGCTTTGCCCCAGGCCCCACCGGGGAAGGCCCCTGGACGCCATACCCTAAGAAAGTATGCTGAGAATGAAGATGGGGGCCTGGGTGCTGGTTTTTACCGGCGTCTTGGCCCCCATCTTCATTCTCTGCTTCGTTTATGGGTTTGATACCCAAGGGCTTCTTCCTTGGCGTGGATTTAGGGGCAGCCACCCCTAGCATCCGGCAAACCGGCGCAAGCACCCGCCTAATCGCCGGCATTCCCGCCACCACTGCGGCCA
>JACMOQ010000201.1 GCA_014377905.1 Acetobacteraceae bacterium
AATCACCCCATCGGCGTCCTGGCAGGCGCAGGACCAACGGCCCTGGCTGAGCGCGCCGGCTTCTTCCGGCGTGCCTTGGCGGCGGCGCAGGAAGCTTGGCTGGTCGGTCATGGTGATGGTGACCTTGAGACCGATTTCCCCCAGCATTTGCTGGATCGCCTCATTCAGCCTTCGGTCGTACGCCGGTGAGGTCAGCAATTCGACCGTTGCCCCTTCGGCACCGGCCTGTTTCACTAGAGCGCGCGCGGCGACCGGATCAAACTTCCAGCCCGGAATATCGGCGATATAGCCAAAATTCGCTGGGGTCAGCACCACATTCACCGGCTTGGCGTAGCCTTGTTGCAGGGCGGTGATGATGGTGTCGCGATCCACCCCCATCGCTATCGCCTGGCGCACCCGCTTGTCCTTGGTCGGGCCAGCCAACGCATTGATGAACATATACGCGACGCGTTCGGTCGCCACCGGCATCACTTGCAGCGATTTATCGCCCTTCAGTGCCTCGGCATCGTCAGGCGTCAGGCCACGGGTGATGTCGGCGCGCCCGGTGCGTAGATCGGCGATCCGGGTGGGGATGTCGGGCACGGCGCGGAAGGTCACATGGGCGAAAGGCGGCTTCACCCGCCAATAGGTGTCGTTGCTGTCAAGAACCGACTGCACGCCGCGCTGCCAGGTGCGCAGTTTGTATGGGCCGCTGCCCATCGGCTCCTGGTTGAATTTCTGATCGCCGACCTTCTCGACATAGGCCTTGGGTACGATCGACAGCTTGACCAGCTGCGCCATCAGCGCCGGATACGGAGTCTTGGTGCGTAAAGTGACCTGCGCCGGCCCGGTGACATCCGCACTGATGATCTGGTCGAACTGGGAAAGCTGCGGGCTTTTCAGCGCGGGGTTGATGATGCGCCGAACACTGAAGGCGACATCCTCGGCGGTCAGCTTACTGCCGTCTTGGAATAGAATATCGCTGCGTAGATCAAAAACGATCGTGGTGTTGTCGGTGTAGCGCCACGCGGTCGCCACCTGCGGCACAATCTTGCCCGAGACGTCGCGGGTGACGAGGTTGTCGAAGATGTTGCGATAGACCGTGTAGCTTTCAGTATCCCACTGCAAATGCGGGTCCATCGTCGCGACATCGCCGGGCAAATCGACAATCAGCGTGTCCTTGGGCTGGGCGAACGCCACGCCAGCGGCCAGCAGCATGGCAGGAAACGAAAACGCGAGTGCGCGCATGACAATGCTCCTCAGAATTGAACCCTATGTGCCGTCGGTTTCACCCGCGTGGCAATGGGGAGAAGCCGGCGAAAGCACGAAATTCCAGCCGGTGATCAGCTAAATCTGTGCGGGTCCACCATCGCCAGCACCTCGGGCGAATACCCTGGGTTGGTGCCCATCACCAGCGCCGCGACCAACGCACCCACCCCCGGCGAGGTCTGGATGCCGTAACCGCCCTGCCCCAGGCAGCAGAAATACCCATCCCCGGCTTTGCCCAATGCCAGGCTGCCATCCGTGGTAAAAGTGCGTAAGCCGGCCCAACTGCGTTCGACCCGCGTGACCGCGATATCAAGCGCGGTGGTCATGTGGTCGATGGCAACCGCGACATCGAATTCGTCGGGTTGGACGTCCTGTGGCGGCATCGGGGTGGCGTCCGCCGGGGACACCATCAGCCGGGTGCGTGCCTCCGGCCGGCAATACCAGCCGCCGTCAGCGGCCATCACGAACGGCCAGTTGGCGACCTGCCACGGCGCGGGATCGACGATGACCCCAGTGCGGCGCTTGGGCACCAGCCCGAGCAGTGCCATCCCGGCCTGGGACGCGACCCCATCCCCCCAGGCGCCGGCGGCGTTAACCAGAATGGGGGCGGCGAAATTTGCGCCACCAGTAACCTCGACATGCCACAGCCCGGCGCGGCGTTCGATGCGCATGGACCGGCTGCGGAGCGCCAAAGTTCCGCCATTGCGCCGCGCCTGCCGCAGAAATCCCTGGTGCAGGACTGCAACATCGATGTCGAACACATCGGCTTCCACCGCCGCGCGAATGGCGTAGCCATCGCGCAAGGCGGGAACCAGGGTCTTGGTTTCAGCGAGCGAGATTTCGCGGATTCCGACGCCATCAAGCATCGCATCAAGCTTTCCAACCTGATCGGCGGGCGCGAGATAGACATTCATCCGCCGCCGCAGGATCGGCGTTTCGGCAAACCCGGCTGGCGGGTTTTCCAGGAAATCGCGCGAAGCCCCGGTCAGCGCGCGCACATCCGGCGGGCCGTAATTGAGGATCCAACTCGCCGCCGACCGGCCGGTTGAATGATAGCCGGCGGCTTCCTCGGCTTCGATCAGCGCAATGCGATGGGTGGGGGCGAGGGCGGCGGCGACAGTCGCGCCCGCGATGCCGGCGCCGATGACGATGGCGTCAAAATTTACAGTATCCATCGGTCATTTGTAGACCATATGCGGCAGCCACATGGCAATATCGGGAACGATGGTCAGGATCACCACGGCCAACGTCATCAGCAGCACGAAGGGCAGCGTGCCCCAGATAATCGCGCCCAAGCCGATATCCGGCGCCACCCGGTTGATAACAAAATAATCAGCCCGACCGGCGGATGGATCAACCCCATTTCCATCACCACCAGCAGCAAGATCGCAGTCAAAAGCTGATATTTTGACAAATGCAGGCCGACGCTCCAGCCAGCCGCGGCCAGCATCGATTTTTCCTCTCGATGTCGCCTCATCAGCAATTTCGTTCGAAAGCACAAGGGCTAGCTGGCGGAGGGCGGCAACAAAGCGGCCACCGCGGCCGATCGGACCACAACGCCGCCGCGTGCGTAAACCTCGTGATTTTCTTCAATCGTGTCGGGGTCATAAAGATAATTGACCATCACCCCGTAGGATTCCTGCACGCCGCGCGGCGCCGGATTGCCCATCCAGTTGATCCGTTCGAGCCGCGCGCCGTTGCCGAGATGAAAACGCGCCACCGGATCTGCCGCATTTGGCCCCGGATTGGTCAGATATTGCGCGGCCAAGGCAATTGTTGCGGCTTCGGCGTGCGCCGGATCGGCGGGCACGTCGTCCCGCCGTTCCAGCCAACGTCGGAAGCCCGGCATCGGTGACAAGGTCGAGAACACCCGCAATTGGGGCAATTCCTGCTTCAATTCCTCGACCACCTGCTTGATCAGAAAATTGCCGAAGGAAATCCCGCGCAACCCGTCCTGGCAGTTGGAAATCGAGTAGAAAATCGCGGTGTCGGCCACTTCCGGCGCCCCAAGGTCCGGTGCCAGCAGCGGCGCAATGGCACCGGCGAGGCCCTGCACGAGGGCGACTTCAACGAAGATCAGCGGGTCACCCGGCAAGGCAGGGTGGAAAAATGCGAAGCAGCGCCGATCAGGGGCGAGGCGACGGCGCAAATCATCCCAGCCCTGGATTTCGTGCACCGCTTCATATTGGATCAGCTTTTCCAGAACTGATGCCGGGGTGTTCCAGTCAATCCGGCGCAATTCAAGGAACCCGCGATTGAACCATGATGCGAAAAGATGGCGCAAATCGGTGTCGAGTGGCGCCAAGGCTGGCTCGGCGCGCAACACCCCGAGAATTTCCTGGCGCAAGGCCACCAGCGCCGCGGTGCCGCGCGGCGCCTGGTTCATCCGACGCAACAATTCCTGCCGGGGCGGTTCAGCGGCATCGGCGAGCGCACTCGCCCGCGCCGGTGTCGGGTCAGCAAGATAAGCTTCCGCCGCCGCGCGCAACTGCACCGGGTCGGGCAGATACCCGTCCGCGAGATGGCGGCAGAACGCCATGCGGGCTGGCGCGTCCAGCCCATGCAGCACATCGAGCAAGGCCCTGGCGCGCGCCGCACCTGATGCCTCGCCGCGTCCGGATAGCAGGTCCCGCGCCAGGAGAATTGCCCGCTCACCTGGGGCTACGCTATCGGCGGGCACCCCGGCATAGGCGCGGCCACGATCGGCGATTGACGACCAGAGCCGGTCAAGCCAGTTGCGTGGACGGCGGTCGGCGCTGATGGACATTGTCGCGATGCTCCGGCGGATGGCGTTCAGATTTGGTCGGGGAAATACCCGGCCCAGGCGAACCAATAGGCGATATGACCGGGCAGACGCGCCAGGGTTCTGCCGTTCGGGCCGCGCAACGCGGTCTCCTCGATTTGCCAGACAGCCCCGCCCGCGGTCAGTTTGCCGAAGCCTGCGGCCGTGAAATCCTCCCCATCGCGGGCATAGGCACGAACCTCCTCGCGCGCGGCATCGCCGATAAGCACCACATTCTGCAATCCGACCCGATCATTGATTACCGCGCCACCGGCGAAGCGGGTCAGCGGATAGGCTTTCACCCCGCCTTGCAGCCGCAACCCGAAAACCTTGTCTTTGGCGGCGAGCCGCCGATCGGTGAAAGCGGCGGGAAAGGCGATATCCGGACTGGCAAAATAGCTGCGATAGGCGACACCTGGCGCATAATCGCGGACAGCCCCAGTAGCGAGCGACAGCACCGTGGTCGTGGGGTGCGCCGCCTTCCAGGCCTGCCAGGTTGTTGTCACCAGCGCCAGCGGGGCCAGTTGCACCCCCGACCCAACCAGCGCGCCGATCACAGGTCGGCCGGTGAACTGGTTCCATAGACTATTGGTCTCGCGGTCGTACATCAGCTTGTTGGATCGAAACAACAACCCCGATGATCCGAACCGAAACGGCGGGTTTCGGCCCTGCACCCGGCCGTCAAACAAAATTGCCGACCCGCATAGGGTGCAGTAGGCCAGCGACACTGGCACACCGCCCAGCACATCGTTGACCATTTCATGCCAGGCGATGATCCGCATCGGCCAGGCCCGCGCCTGCCCGCCGATCACCGCGCCGAACACCACATCGTCGGGGTTGAGGTAAGTGGCGGCGGCTGCCGTCAGCACCGCGGGATCGTCAAGCGCGGGAATTCCATCGACCTTCACCCCACCCCAGGTGATTTCTTCCAACCGGATCGTATGGGCGATGCCGACCCGCAGGAACCGCAAAAATTGCGGGTCGAGCCCGGTATAAAGATCGGCCAGCAACACATCGAAACCGATATGGGAAAGGTATTCGGGGTGATCCTGCTGCCAGACCATCCAGTCGAACCAGTCAGGACCGGGTGAGGCGCCGGTGACTTTGTTCAAAACAGCGACAATATCGGGATAAATCGGGTCTTCGAGCCAGAACAGCATCGCGATCAAGCCAGGCACGGCGCTGGGGATGGCGAGTTCGCGCAAGGCTTCGCGCTGGGCATCAACCTCCCCGGCGGCCAACATCCGGCGCAGCGAAATATTAATGGCGGCACCATCAGCCCGTGCGCCGCTTGCAACCAACACGGCTGCCGCACTCAGCAGCATTCCGCGTCGGCGCATCGCGATCAGCCTTTCAACGCGTGCCGGGCAACCCCTGCAAGGAACCCCGATGCTTGCGGAAGAATGGCGTCATTGAAATTGTAGGCGTCATTATGCAACCCGCGCCCATCGCCTTCCGGCCCGTTGCCGATCCAGACGAAGGCGCCGGGCTTTTCGTGCAGGAACCAGGAAAAATCCTCTCCGGTCATGGCCGGGCGCATGTCGGTGCGCGACGTGATCCCGTATTCGGCGCAGGCCGCAACCGCGGCGAGGCTGCCGGCCGCATGGTTTACCGTGGGGCCGATGCCGATCTGGGCATCAACCTGCGCGGTCAGGCCGAAGGTTGCAGCGATCCCGTGGGAAATCCGGCCAATGCCATCGATCAGCAGATCACGGACTTCGTTGCGGTAAAAGCGATACGTGCCGCGCATGGTCACGCTTGACGGGATTTGGTTGGATGCCTTGCCGCCTTCGATGCTGCCAATGGTGATGACCGCCGGATCGAGTGGGTCGACGTTGCGCGACACCAATGATTGCAGCGCCACCAGCAAATGCCCCGCCGCCAGCATCGGGTCGCGGGTCAGATGCGGCAGTGCCGCGTGCCCGGCGAGGCCGTCCATGATGATCTCGATCCGCCCGCCGCCGGCCATGACTGGGCCGTTATGGACCATGACGGTACCGGCTGCGAGTCCGGGCCAATTATGGTAGCCAAAAATCTGTTCCATCGGGAAGCGGTTGAACAACCCGTCATTAATCATCGACTGCGCCCCGCCGCCGCCTTCTTCGGCGGGCTGGAACACCAGATGCACGGTGCCGGTCCAGTTCGGGTCGGCCCGCAGCAATTCGGCAGCACCCAGCAGGCTCACCGTATGGCCATCATGCCCGCAGGCGTGCATGACGCCTGGGGTTTTGGAAGCGTAGGCCAACCCTGTGGTTTCAGTGATCGGCAGCGCATCCATGTCGGCGCGCAAGCCCACCGCCCGATTGGAATGACCACGCGAAATCGTGGCAACGACACCGTGTCCGCCAACGCCGGACGTGAACGGGATGCCCATCTCGGCCAGACGCGCGCAGACGAATGCGGCGGTGTTGGTTTCGTGGAGGGAGAGTTCGGGGTTGGCGTGCAAATGCTGGCGCCAGCCAACCAATTTTTCGTGAATCGAATTTTCCATGGCGCACATTCCCATCCTCGCGGAAAAAATGCCAGGGGGTTTAATTAGGGCTGAAATAAGGCGGCAATACCCCATTTCCTGCCTCTATCTCGCCATGACTGTCCGGCATACTTATCTTGGTGCAATGCGCGCCTGCGTGTCCGGAGGTCCCATGAACCGCCTTGTTGTTGTCTCCAACCGGGTGCCCTTGCCATCTGCCGGTGCGCGCGCCGGCGGGCTTGCGGTGGCGCTTGATGGGCTGATGGAAAAGCGGGGCGGGCTGTGGTTCGGCTGGTCGGGCCGGATTGCCGCCAACGTCGCCGGAGGGCAACCGGCCTTGTCGGGCATGGAACAGGCGGCGGGAATCGACTACGCCACCATCGACCTCACCCAGGACGAACACGACCGCTACTATAATAATTTTTCCAACGGCGTGTTGTGGCCGCTGCTGCATACGATGCCCGAACTGATGAAGTTCGACCGGCGCGATGCGAAAGTGTACCGCGAGGTCAATTACCGGCTCGCGGTATCCTTGCAGCCGCTGCTGCGCCCGTCCGATGTCATCTGGGTGCATGACTATCATCTGATGCCGCTCGCGGCCGCGTTGCGCGAACGGGGGGTGAAAAATCCGATCGGCTTTTTCCTGCATATTCCCTTCGCCGCCCCCGATGTGCTGGCAGCAGCACCTGAAGTCGCTGCCCTGGTGCGCGATCTGCTGGCCGCCGATCTGTTGGGGTTCCAGACCGATAACGACGTCGCCAATTTCGCCGCCGCCGCGCAATCGCTCGCGGGGGCCACGCGGCTGTCAGGCCAGGCGCTGCAATTCGGTGGCAGGCGGGTCAAGCTCGGCGTGTTTCCGGTGGAAATCGAGGCGCAGAAATTCGCCATGATGGCCGGGCGCAATGCGTTTGGCGCCACTGGGGAGCGGCTGCGGCGCAGCCTCGATGGCCAAAAACTGATCCTGGGTGTGGATCGGCTTGATCCGACCAAGGGCCTGCTGCAACGCCTCGACGGGCTGGAATGCCTGTTTGAAAAGCATCCGGATTGGATCAGGCGCGCGACCGTGCTGCAAATCGCCGCCGAAAGCCGCAAGGATGTTGGCAGCTACCAGCAATTGCGCGCGGCGTTGGACGCCAAGGCCGGCAGCATGAACGCCGATCTCGGCGAACCCGATTGGCAGCCACTGCGTATGGTAAGCCGCAACGTCGATCGTGCCGCGGTTGCCGGCTATATGCGGCTCGCGGCGGTTGGGCTGGTGACACCGTTGCGCGACGGGATGAATTTGGTCGCCAAGGAATTTGTTGCGGCCCAGGAGCCGGACGATCCCGGGGTGCTGGTGCTGTCGCGCTTCGCGGGGGCCGCGCGCCAGTTGGACGCGGCGTTGCTGGTCAATCCGCATGACCCGGACGCAATGGCGGACGCGATCGACACTGCCTTGCGCATGGACCTCGCCGATCGCCGCGCCCGCTGGCGCAGCCTGTGGGATGCGATCGCCGACCGTACTCCCGCCTTGTGGGGGCGGTCGTTCCTGGCGTCGCTGATGCGGGCGAGCCAGCCGGTGGTGAACAAGCCCGCCAAGCCGGCCGAAGTGGCGCCGACCAGCCCGCCACGGTTGACGTTGGTCGAGCCGACTGCGGCGGTGGGGGGACGGCGGGGTTAAGGGGTTTGCTCGTGGTTGTGATTTACGCCGGAGCAATCATCCGTTTAATACCATGTTTGATGAGCAAGACATTAAAGTTGATGAGCAAGCCTATTCGGTGGCCAGAGAATTTCAGATAGGTCAATAATTGGGCTTCGTGCACTGGCAGAAGCTTTTCGATCGCCTTAATTTCAACGACAACCAAACCGTCAACAACCATGTCCATCGGCAACCCAGCGTCAATCTGGGCATCCCGATAGCGTATCGGAACGGTGATTTGCCTTTGAACGCCTATGCCGCGCGCACGAAGTTCGTAGGCAAGGCACTGCTCATAGACCGCTTCCAACAGGCCCGGTCCAAGCGCACGATGCACGGTAAGCGCAGAATCAACGATTTGTCGGGCAATCTCGTCGTACCGCGGTGCGTGCTCTGACATCTTGGTGCCTTGGCGCCTTGGCGTTGAATCTTACTTGGATGGCCGGTCGAACTCCCAGCAAAATCAAGATTTAACGCCAAGGCACCAAGTCAGAAGCCATCGGCCAAGCTGCGCTCCGTATGGGGTGCAATCTTCTGACCACATTTATTGCGTGCCGCGTAGTATGGACGTCACCCGACGACGCCGACGATAACTTTTGCCTGCATCACGATGGCGTCTGAATCAAAGAATATATAGCCGCGCTCGACTAGCTTACTAGTATAGTATTTGTTGTAACGAATGCCCAGACAAACATTGCAATCTATCGAACTGCCGCTGCCGGAGTGATGTCGTTCAGTTCATGATCCCGAGCTTGCCGGCTGCGTAAGGAAAATTCCGGTCCGACCGATCAAGCTGCCAGCCATCGGTCAATTGCCGGCGCATGTATTGGCCATTGTAGAGAAATATCTCGATGAGATGAAAAAACAAAAAAGTGATTGACGATAGGATAAAGTGGAAAAATCCAACCGCTACTTCGCCGCGGATAATTGGTACGAATGGCCCGAAGAACATATAAGTCCAGCTAAAACCAACGTACCCAATTTTGGTCATCCCCGAAATGGGATGAATGAGGCGAACAGAAGTGGCCATGGCACGATGAACTCCCAATGGCCGCCACCAACGGCGGCGGCCTGGTGTGATGATCTGGCAGCGAATTCAGACAGAGCGCGAGGTCAAGCGCCGGGGTGAAAGGGCGGCGCGAAGCACCGCGCTTAAAACTCCAGCCGATAAAACCGCGCTGCCGTCCCACGGAACAGATCGTCTTTCTCGGCTTCGTTCATCCCGGCCGCCAGCAATTTGCAGGCGTTCCAGAACACCTGATAGCTGTAGCTGCCCTTATCGACCGGGAAGTTGCTTTCAAACATGCAGCGCGAGGCCCCGAACGCTTCAATGCAGGTTTTGATATAGGGCGCCCAGGCGGCGGCGAGGGTTTGCGACGATGGCGGATCGACCTGTTCGTGGAAATCATAACCATTGATCCGCATGCCGATGCCGCCGAGCTTGACATAGACATTCGGACACGCCGCAAGCTTCCTGATCGATGCCGCCCAGCCGGGGAAAATTTCCCCCCGCTTGCCGGCATATTGGCCGATCCCGAGCGGCCCGCCGACATGGTTGAGCACGATTTTGGTTCCTGGGAAGGCCTGGGCGAGATCGGTTAGTTCGTCAATCTGCGGGTGATACAACCAGCCCTCAAACGTCAGGTCGAGCGGGGCCAGTTTGGCGAAACCTTCGCGGAAGGCGCGGTCCGCCAGCAGGCCTTTGGGCGCGGGATTGCCAGGGTTCAAGGCTGCGTCATCGGAGTCCCACGCAACGATATGGCGAATGCCGCGGAAACGCCCGCCAGCGACTCGAATATGGCGTTCCAGCGCTTCCTGGACTTGGTCGCCGAGGGTTAGGTTAACATGCCCGACAATGCCGGCGCATAGCCTTGTGGCGCCGTAGACGCCGGACGCGCTCATCGCGGCAACACCGTTGACGAACTCGGTTTCGCCCACCGGGCGCAGATGTTCCGGCCCGTCGGCACGATGGAAGGCGCGCGCCTGGACGAAGACGGTGCCAAGGATGTTGTGCCCGGAATTGGTGTCGGCCAGCAGATCCTCGATCAGATAGCGCCAGCCCGGCCGGTCCCAGAGATGGTGATGCGGGTCGATGATCGGGCGTTGGGGTTCGAGGATCGGCTCATGACGACGATCGAGCCAGGCCTGGCGCGGCAGCAAATAGGGGTTATGGGCGGCGGTTGCTGACATCAGAATAATCCTTCTCAGGCGGCTTCGGCGACTTGCCGGGGCAGATAGATGGCGGTGTGGCGAATGCGGGCGAGCGGCTTTGCGCCATTTGCCAAAACCAGCACGTCAAGCTCGACAAATTTGTGGCCCTTATGGGCGTAGTTGGCGACCACCTGGGCGCGGCCTTCGATGGTATCACCGACCGATCCGGTGGCGAAATGGCGCACCTGGCTGCCGACATGGATCCACGGCCCGAGCGTGACGTTTGCGCTTAATACCCAATTGCCCATGCGCAAGAT
>JACMOQ010000202.1 GCA_014377905.1 Acetobacteraceae bacterium
CCGTCATATGTGCCGCGAAACCGGCTCATGCCGCATGTCCTGCCAGAAATTCCTGGCTGAATTTAGCGTTTTTTAACCGGGAGTCCATGGGAAATTGCCCCACTAGACCCTGAATCTTTGGGATCAGGCCGCTCCAAACCCGATTGCCCGCGCAAAATTACGTGAGCGCAGGGGGTTAGCCCCTGGCCCACGCAAAAATGTGTAATTTTAGACGATCATACTTGCCAGACGGCCTGTAAGCCGGGTTCTGTCCGCCATCGCTTGCACGACAACGAGACGACCATTCCTCTGCGACGCGCATCGCTGCGCGCCTGACGCGACCAACCCGGATGACAGGGCGGAAATGCCCCTGCGTCAACGCTTTCGCGCCTCGCCGGCCACCCCTATTCGGTCTTGCTCCCGGTGGGGTTTACCCTGCCGCCCCTGTTGCCAGGGGCGCGGTGCGCTCTTACCGCACCGTTTCACCCTTGCCTGCGAGACCGAAATCGCGCCGGCGGTTTATTTTCTGTGGCACTTTCCCTGAGGTCACCCTCGCCGGCCGTTAGCCGGCACCGTATTTCCGTGGAGCCCGGACTTTCCTCCAGCGGAGTTGCCCCCGCCAGCGGTCGTCCGGCCGTCTGGCGCGCGGTGCATGCGCCCGGGCGGGTAGCCCGTCAACCTGTAGATAACGGGTAGCCCGTCAACCTGTAGCTGGCGGGTAGCCCGTCAGCCGGCGCCGCATAGCCTGGCAACCGCGACAAGCCGGGCGATGGTGCCGGCGTCGGCCTGCCCGTTGACTGATTCCGGCCGCCAGTGGCGCTGAAAGGCGCGTAGCACCTGCGACAAAGCCGGATCGAGTGCGCCTTCCGGGGCTACGCGATAACCGATCACCGCGAGGGCGGCGCGCACATCGCGCAACACCGTGGCGTCCCGCATAATTCCGGCGATGCCGAGATCGGGGGTGGTTTGCGGCCAAAGCCCGACGCCGGCCTCAGCGAGACCGCGCCAATCGAATTTCTCGCCCGGATCGTCCTTACGATCGGGCGAAATATCGCTATGCCCGACGATGTCGCGCGGGGCGATGGCGTGGCGCGATAGAATATCGAGGCAAAGATCGCACACCACCGCCATTTGCAGGACGGGGAAATCGGGATAGCCGTGCGAATGGCCAGGATTGGCGATTTCGATACCGATCGAACGGTCATTGAGCCTGGTGCGGCCGCGCCAGAACGATGCCCCGGCATGCCAGGCGCGGCGGTTTTCTGGAACCAACCTCCAGACAATGCCATCGAGATCGACCAGATAGTGGCTCGACACACGGGCTTCAGGGTCACGCAGCCGGGCGAGCGCGTCCCGCGCGCTGGTCATGCCGGTATAGTGAATCACCAGCGCGTCGATCATCGTGCCATCGGGCCGGGCGTCGTGATTGGGGCTGGGCGCATCCCTCAAATCGAAATTCACAGCCCGCGCTCCCGCTTGATGCGGTCCCAGGCGGCATTGATAAGGGCGACTTTTTCGCCGGCACTGCGGATAAAGGCTTCCGGCACGCCGCGGCTGGCGAGGCTGTCGGGGTGGTGTTCCCGCATCAGGCGCTTCCAGGTGGCACGCAATTCGTCGGGACTTAGGTCTCGGCTGACGCCGAGCACCGTATAGGGGTCTGCGCCGTCATCAGCGCGCCGTCCGGCCGAGGCGCCACGGGCACGGTCCCACGAAGGGTCCCCAAGGGCAAAGGCGACATGGACTTCGCGCAGGAAAGCGTCCTCGGCGCGATTGATCGGCGCATCGGCGCGCGCGATGGAGAACAGCGCCGAGAGCACGTCTTCCAGGACAAAAGCGTTGTCGGCGAACACCTGCCCCATGCGGCTGGCATAGGGCAGGAACGGTTCGTTACCGTCGCGCGCCTGATCGAACAAGCGGCCGACATCGCCTTCCGACCCGGGCGGCACGCGGAAATGGCGCTTGAAGGCGTCGATCTCGGCGCGATTGACCGGCCCATCGCATTTGGCGAGGCGTGCTGCCAGGACAACGACACCGAGGGCAAAGACCTGATCGCGCTGGCGCGGCGGAGCGGCAATGCGCGGATTGCCGGAGGTGAATTGGAACTGGGTGAAGCTGCCACCATTCTCCGCCGCATGGCCAAGTGCCGCCCCGACCATGGCGCCCAACGGGCCACCCATGGCAAAGCCTGCCATTGCGCCGACGATTTTACCCCACACTTGCTCTGCTATCCCGCCATCGTGAACGGCGAGTGTATCACGCAGAGGTTAGCGAAGCCAAAACGTGGTCGGTCTGGCAGGTCGACATGTGGCGCCCTCAGCTTCCCGTCTTGCTTTTCTCCCCCACACACCGCCAATTTGAACACTTAGACAAAGGGGCAGAGTGTGATGGCTAACTGGCAGTTCTGGATTGATCGCGGCGGCACATTCACCGACATCGTCGCTCGCGACCCGGCCGGGCGGTTATCGACCCATAAGTTGCTCAGCGAAAACCCCGAGCGCTACCAGGACGCCGCAATCGCCGGGATCAGACTGGTGTTGGGTTTGGCCCAGAACGCAGCGATCCCGCCCGGGCTGATCGACTGCGTGAAAATGGGCACCACGGTTGCCACCAACGCGCTGTTGGAACGTAAAGGCGAGCGGACCTTGCTGGTCGTCAACAAGGGCTTCGCCGACATGCTGCGGATCGGCAACCAGGCCCGCCCGCGCTTGTTTGATCTCAAGGTCGTTCTGCCAAGCCTGCTTTATGAAGACGTCGTCGAGATCGCCGGGCGGGTGGGGGTCGATGGCGTGGAACTTGAAAGTCTCGACGAAGACGACGCCCGTGCCGTCTTTGCTGCCGCCCGCGAAAAGGGCCTTGGCGCGGTTGCCATCGTGCTGATGCACGCCTGGAAGTATCCAGCGATGGAACAAAAGCTGGCCGAACTGGCGCGGGATGCCGGCTTCGCCCAGGTCTCGGCAAGCCATGCAACATCACCTTTGCTCCGCATCGTGCCACGTGGCGATACCACCGTGGTTGATGCCTATCTGTCGCCAATCCTGCGGCGCTATGTCGATCAGGTGGCGGCCGAACTCACAGGCGTGCGGCTCTATTTCATGCAGTCGAGCGGCGGATTGGCCGAAGCCCGCCACTTCCAGGGCAAGGACGCGATCCTGTCCGGGCCGGCTGGCGGCATTGTGGGCGCGGCACGTACCGCCGGGATGGCCGGTTTCGACCGGATCATCGGCTTTGATATGGGCGGCACATCCACCGACGTCGCCCTTTACGATGGCGGGTTCGAGCGCGCTTTTGAAACCGCGGTTGCCGGGGTGCGGATGCGGGCGCCGATGATGGCGATTAACACCGTGGCCGCCGGCGGTGGCTCGATCCTGCATTTTGACGGCGCGCGATTGCGAGTCGGTCCAGACAGCGCCGGCGCCAATCCGGGACCGGCCGGCTACCGGCGCGGCGGGCCACTGACCGTGACTGACGCCAACATCCTGGTCGGCAAGATTGTGCCGGCGCATTTCCCGGCAATTTTCGGCCCGAATGGCGATGAAAGCCTGGATGCCGAAGTTGTGGCGGCGAAGTTTGCCGTTCTCGCCGGGGAAATCGAGGCCGCCACCGGCCAGGCCCAGGACAAGCGCGACGTCGCCGAAGGCTTCCTGCGCATCGCGGTCGCCAACATGGCCAATGCGATCAAGCAGGTCAGTGTGCAAAAAGGCCACGACATCAGCGCATTCGCCCTGCAATGCTTTGGCGGCGCTGGCGGGCAACATGCCTGTCTGGTGGCCGACGAGCTCGGCATGCAAACCGTGTTCATCCATCCCTTCGCTGGGGTTTTGTCGGCCTATGGCATGGGCCTCGCCGATCAAAGCGTGATGCGCGAACAGGCGGTCGAAACCCCGTTGACCGCGGCCGCCCTGCCCGCTTTGCGCGCCATGGCCGACCAATTGGCTGCCACCGCCACCGACGATTTGCGCCGCCAGGGATCTGAGATCGCCACGCCGCTGCTCACCCGCAAGCTGCATCTGCGCTACGCCGGCACCGAGGCCGCGCTTATCATCGACCTCACCGATCACGCCGAAATCGTCGCCGCCTTCACCGCCGCCCATCGCGCCCGCTTCGGCTTTGCCACCCCCGATCGCGCGCTGGTGGTGGAAACCGTCGCCGTTGAGGCGGTTGCACCGGGCGAGGCGATCATCGAGGCCCCGCTGGGTGCCCGCGCTGTCGGCGCGCCAGCCCCGGTTGACCAGATCCATATCTGGAGCGGCGGCGCCGATCACGCGACGCCGGTATTTGACCGCACCGCACATTTGGCCGGCGACCGTATCGCAGGCCCGGCGCTGATCCGCGAAGCGAACGCCACCACGGTGGTCGAACCCGGCTGGACCGCTGAGGTTACCGCGCTGAACCACATGATCCTGCGCCGCACTGGGGCACGGCCGGCCTTGTTTGCCTCCGGTACCGACCGCGCCGACCCGGTGCTGCTCGAACTGTTCAACAATCTGTTTATGAACGTTGCCGAGCAAACCGGCGCAGTGCTGCAGAACACCTCGCAGAGCGTCAACATAAAGGAACGGCAGGATTATTCCTGTGCGATCTTCGATGGCACCGGCGGGCTGGTCGCCAATGCGCCGCATGTCCCG
>JACMOQ010000203.1 GCA_014377905.1 Acetobacteraceae bacterium
AGGAGTGTTGAGTGACATGATATAAACTTTGCACTTGAGTTACCTAATATAGCGACTAATTGCTAATTTTAATGGGTGTCCAGTTGACACTTGAAAATAAATTGTCATATCGCTCAAAGGTAGCCGCCCCGAACTGCCGTATTAGCCATTATAATGGTGCGACAAGCGGTGGTTCGCCGTGCCATGCTGTTTGGTTCAATTTTCATCTCGCTCTGTATTGGTAGATTATTCCTATTTCAATGACTTAACCGCCGCTTTTCTTATGAAATCCCGCAATGGTTTGGAGTGACGACGCCCATGTCACACGCTGAGATAATCGCCATTTTGCCTTACGCCCGGCGCTATGCGCGGGCCCTCACGGGCAGTCAGCAGGAAGGTGATCTGGCGGTGGCGAGTGCCATCGGCCAACACCCTACCACGGCGGCCTCGCGATTATCGCTCTATGCGGCAATCACCAAGTTGGCTGTGCCAATCAGCGATATGGACCAAACCGGTATGCTGCAGGCCATTGATCGGCAGTTGCTGCTGTTGACTGTCCTGGAAGATCTGTCGGTCGCCGACGCGGCAAAGGTCGTCGGTTTGAGTGAAGCAGTGGCGAAGGAGCGGATTCGGCTTGCACGCCTGGTGTTGAAAGCGGCCTCGACCACAGATGTGCTGATCATCGAGGATGAGCCGCTGGCGGCGATGGACATGCGCAAACTGCTCGAAGGATGCGGCCATCGCATCGCCGGCGTGGTGACGACGGAAGCGGATGCGATAAATTTGGCACTGAAAAAGCAGATCGGTCTCATTCTCGCCGACGTCAATCTTCGTGAAGGGGGCAGCGGCATTAGTGCCGTGCGGCGGATATTTGAAACCGCGCGCGTGCCGGTGATTTTTGTTTCCGCGTTTCCTGAAATGCTCCTCCAAGCCCGGTCGGTCGAGCCTGTGTACGTTATGTCAAAGCCATATGATCCTATGTGCCTGGCGGTATTTGCTTATCAGGCGATCAACCTGGGCCGCCTACCGCTGAACTAAGGCCCGGGCGATCTGGTTGGGTGCATTTCGGGCCCACTGCAGAAAAGCCCAACCAGCAAGGACAAGACTTGGAAATACCCCCTGGCATCAATGATCGGGACGTGCGGGCATTATGGGATTGCGCCCCAGTTGGCCTGTGTGTGTTGGACGCCACGCTCCACTGCGTGATCGCCAATAGCTGGTCAGGCTGGTCTGACGACGCCGCCCACACTGGACGGACATTGTTCGAACTTGCCCCCCAAATTGCCGAACGCCTTTCGCCGGCTGTCCGCCGCGTATTAACCACCGGCAAACCGATTGATGGGCTGGAACTTTATTGGATGCGTGGTGACATAGCCAAGATCAGCCTGTGCAACCTTTCGCCGCTGCGTGATGCCGCCGGGATGGTGATCGGGGTCAATTGCGCGCTGGTCGATATCAGCACGCGCGCGAACATCGAGGCTGCCGAGCGCAGATTATCGTTGGAAATCGATCATCGCGGACAAAATCTACTGAGCAATGTGCAAAGCTTGGTTCGTATGTCGATTTCCGACACAAGCCACGATGTCGACACCACTTTGGGGGTGATCGAACAGCGGGTTATGGCGATGGGCCGTGTGCATAACGTGCTGTCACGGGAGAAGTGGATAAGTGCGGATATTCATGAAATTGTTGCGGCCGAGTTTGCGCCGTTCGTGGGCCAGACCGCAGCAGACGGGCCGGTCCTGCGCCTGACCGCGACTGCCGCGCGAAGCCTGGCGCTGATTTTGCACGAGCTTGTCAGCAATGCGGTTACCCATGGCGCCTTGACCGTGCAGTCGGGGCTGGTCGATGTAACGTGGACCCGTAACGACAGCGGCTTAAACCTTTGCTGGACGGAGCGGGGCGGCCCGATTTTGCGCGGCCCACCGCCCCAAATGGGCTTTGGCGGAATGTTGATCGACTCCAGCGTCGCCATGCAGCTTTCTGGCAGTATTGTACGACATTGGGACCAAGCCGGGCTGCGCTGCGTGGTGATGATGGGGGAAGCGGTTTTGGCGGGTGATCGCACAGCGCCGGCGTCGGGTGTCCTGTTGGGTCGTCGCGTTCTGATTGTCGATGATGAGCCAATTTCGTCGGCCGTGTTGACCGTGGCCCTGACCGCCGAGGGATGCGAAGTCCTTGATGCGGGGCATGATCTTGACGAGGCCATTGCTGTTATCGACAAGACCGGCCCGTTTGACGCGGCGGTGTTGGGGAGCACTTTGCATGGTCATTCGACCCAGCCTTTGTTGGATTTGCTGCGACGGCGCACCTTGGCGATCGTGCATCTCGGGCCCTTGGCGCATCACCTACCCGACCTGGCGGATGGCGCGGCCGTCGAACCAATTTTAGATTCCTCGTTAAGCCACGCCAATCTTTGCGCCGCGGTGATGGCAGCGCTGGCACAGGTCCTGTCGGCGACCCGTTGAGTAGGCGCGTTCCGTGGGTATTTTCCGATTCTGCCGGTAATTTCTCCGCATTTGCATTGTGTCGTCGCGTGGCGCGGGCCACCGGTGGAAAGGGCAGAGGATGGAGCCAATGCAAGCAGACCACTATCGGGTATTGGTGGTCGAGGACGAGGGCATGCAGGCCATCATGCTGAGCAAATTATTGACCGAGATGGGCCATGAGGTTTGTGGCATCGTCGGCACTGAAAGTGCTGCGATAGAGGCTGCGGCGCGCTGCGAGCCGACCATGATGATCATCGACGACCGGCTCGGCGAAGGCAGCGGGGCTGCGGCACTGTTCGCAATTCTCCGCGTCAGGCCCATCGCCCATGTTCTGGTGAGCGGCGACCAGACCCGCGCGAGGCCGGATCAGCCTGGCACGGTTGTTTTGCGTAAACCTTTTACGGAACTCCAACTCGCCCGCGCCATGAAACACGCCAGACAGCCCGCCATGCTGACCCAGCTGAAATCTCGGCTGGACGTGCAACCTTTACCGCTTAACGGCATTTCTAAGCCGTAAATATTCGGTCGCATGCGCCGGCAGGAACCGGGGATTGCCCGGTGGTCGGCGGCGAATAGGAAATTGCAACGATGAACGCGCTGTCGCATTTGACCAACCAATCCGCGTCCCGCACTGGGCCGTCCGACCCGTTCGCGTGGATTGCGACGGTGTTATCTGTGCTCGGGCTGGTGATCGCGATGGGCGGCTCATCCTGGGGTGCGCTGTTGTTTCTGGCGGCGTGGGGCGCGGTCGTGCTGGCACGGGCCGACAAATGTCTGCGCCTTGTTATGCGTTCGCCATTGCTATGGCTGATCCCCGCGATCGCGCTGCTGTCGGTGATCTGGTCTATCGCGCCCGAGGTATCGCTGCGCGCGGCGGTGCAACTGGCTTTGACCGTCAGTATCGCCTCATTGTCGGCGGCTTTCCTGCGCCCGCGCGATTTCGTTTCGGCGATGTCGGTCAGTCTATTGTTTGGCGCGATATTTTCAGTCCTGTTCGGCCGCTACGGCACCGATGGAATGACTGGGGAGCGGGTATTTCTCGGTATTTTCGCCAGCAAGAACACCATGGCATTGTTCATGTCCTTCCTGGTGATCTTCGCCCTCGCCGTCGTCACTGACCGTGGACAGGCCTTGGTGCTGCGAATGCTCGCCGCGATGTCCTTTGTGCTTGGCGTCCTTCTGCTGCTGCAAGCCCGTTCGGTGGGCGCTATTCTTACAACCGTGGCCTCGCTCCTGGTGTTGTTTGTGGTTGCCGGATTTGCGCGTTTGCACGCGCGTGCCCGCTTTGTGGTTCTGGTGACAACGGCCGCATTTTTGCTGCCGTGCATCGCGCTGGTGGCAACGCTTGCGGTCAACGGTACGCTTTCCCATGATATTTCGAGCTTCATCGTTGAAGATCTCGGCAAGGATACGACGTTGACCGGTCGCACCGTGCTTTGGCAGATCGCGCTCACCGAGATTGCCAAGCGGCCGCTTGTCGGCACCGGTTATTATGCCTTCTGGATGCAGGGAAATCTATTGGCGGAAGCGATCTGGCGTTCCTTTTCAATTGAAACGCGCATGGGGTTTCACTTTCACAACACCTTCCTGGAATTTGCCGTGGAGCTTGGCTGGCTTGGTCTGGCTGCGCTGGTGGCAACGATGGCGCTCGCGGTCGAACGTGCTTTGCGACACGCGTTGTGGGACCGGACCCAGGCAACGGCTGCCCTGTTGGCGGCAATATTTTGCCTGGCAACCCGCACGCCTGCTGAGGTGGACGCGCCATACCCATTCGCATTAGGAACATTTTTGCTATTTGTCGTTGCGGCCTATGGGGCGGATTATGTAGCTGCGCGCCGCCCGACCGTGGCGGTGCCGACCCCGCCAATGCCATCGGCGGCAATTGCATGACCTTGTCCGCAAAGCACCGCTACGCCTGGGTACTCTCGGGTCGCTATGACACCAAGGCGCAGGACAGCAGATCGCGACCGCGGTCGGAATTCGAGGAATTCGTCGCCCGCAATGGCGGGGTGTTGCTGTCACGGTCCTTGCTCGATGGGACAAAATCGGTTTTGGCACGCACGCTGGCGCGGACACATCTGCCGCTGTTCGCGCTGGCGAGCCTTGTGCAGTCGCGCGCGGGTGAATTCGATGCGTTTATCTGCTCGGGCGAAGACATTGGCGTGCCACTTGCC
>JACMOQ010000001.1 GCA_014377905.1 Acetobacteraceae bacterium
ACCCGCTTCACGCCTGGCGCCGATATCATATTGGCGGCAGGGGTGGTTGCGATCGTTGCGGTTCTGATCGTCCCGCTGCCTGGGCCGATCCTGGATTTCGCGCTGTCGATCTCAATCACGCTGTCTGTGCTGATCCTGATGGTAGCAATTTTTCTGCATCGGCCGCTGGACCTGTCATCGTTCCCGACCCTGTTGCTCCTCACCACCTTGCTGCGCCTGTCGTTGAACGTTGCAACCACCCGCTTGATCCTCGCCCACGGCCACGAGGGCAAATACGCAGCCGGGCGCGTGGTGGCGGCGTTCGGATCATTCTTGATGGGCAGTGATGTTGTCATCGGTGTAATTCTGTTTGCCATCCTGCTGATTATCAATTTTGTCGTCATCACCAAAGGCTCGGGCCGCATCGCCGAGGTTGCGGCGCGCTTCAGCCTCGATGCCATGCCGGGCAAGCAGATGGCGATCGATGCCGAACTCGGGTCGGGCGCGATCAACGAAGCCACCGCACGCATCCGCCGCAAGGATCTTGAGGAAGAAACCGCCTTTTACGGGGCCATGGATGGTGCGGCGAAATTCGTCCGTGGCGATGCCGTCGCTGGCGTGATCATTACCGCAATCAACATCATCGGCGGTTTCGCAACCGGTCTTTTGCGCCATCACATGAGCTTCGCTGACGCGATTTCGACCTACACCACCCTCACCGTCGGTGATGGCCTGGTAAGCCAAATCCCCGCACTGCTGGTCTCCATCGCGGCCGGTATTGTGGTGACCAAAGGTGGCCTTGAAGGCGGCACTGATGCCGCGTTGATGGACCAATTGGCAAGCCGGCCGAAACCGCTGGCGATGGCCTCCGTCGGCGCGCTCATGCTAGCGTTCATGCCCGGACTTCCGGCGATCCCGTTCCTGATGCTGGCAGGCCTTGCCGGGGGCGGTGCATGGTATGCCTTCACCCGTCCACCGAAGCCGGTTGGTGATGCGGTGATCGACGTCGCGCCGTCCGAGCCCACCATCAGCCAATCGCTGCGGCTCGACCTCGTGCGGATCGAACTCGGTTTTGGGCTGTTGAGCCTTGCCAGCGGCGATCAGCCGCGCCTGACCGAGCAGATCAAAGGCCTGCGCCGCGCGGTTGCCAGCGAAATGGGCTTTGTGATGCCGGCAATACGGATCCAGGACAATCTGCAGCTCGCCGCTGATGACTATGTGATCCGCATCAAGGAAATCGAGGCCGGACGCGGCAGCCTCCGTCCGACCGGTCTGCTGGTGATGGACCCGTCCGGACAGATGCCGACCATTCCGGGTGAGCCGACCATCGAACCCACCTTTGGTTTACCAGCAGTTTGGATAGCGCCTGAATTTCGCGAGGAGGCAGTGTTT
This sequence comes from Acetobacteraceae bacterium, assembly GCA_014377905.1. Taxonomy (GTDB): domain Bacteria; phylum Pseudomonadota; class Alphaproteobacteria; order Acetobacterales; family Acetobacteraceae; genus CAITOL01. Next base: position 1,372 of record JACMOQ010000001.1, read on the forward strand.
GCCGGTTGCACCGTGGTTGATGCCGCGAGCGTGCTAACAACCCACCTGACCGAATTGGTCAAGCAAAACATGTCCGAGTTGCTGTCCTACGTCGAAACCCAGAAGTTGCTTGAAGACTTGCCGCAGGAACAACAGAAACTGATCGGCGATTTAGTGCCGTCGCTGATTACCAATAGCGGCATTCAGCGCGTGTTGCAGGCATTGTTGATCGAACGTGTCTCAATCCGTGACCTGCCAACCATCCTCGAAGGCATTCAGGAGGCCTGCACCGCTGGACAGCGTGGCACTGCGACGATCGTTTCAACAGTGCGGACACGCCTTGCCCGCCAGATCAGCGAAGCCTGCCGTGGCAGCCGGGGTTACATCCCGATCATTCCGCTATCGCCAGAATGGGAGGTCGAATTTGCCAGCACAGTGATTGGCCCGGCCGAGGACCGTCAGTTGACGATGGCGCCAAGCAAGCTTGCGGAATTCAGCCAGGCAGTTCGCGGTGCCGTGGATAGCGCGATTGCTGCTGGTGATGCCCCAGTGCTGCTGACGAGCGCCGCGATCCGTCCCCAGGTGCGGATGATTGTTGAGCGGTTGCGACCCGAAATTCCAGTGCTCGCGCAAGTCGAAATCTCGCCGCGCGCGCGCATTCGCACAGTCGGGAGTGTCTGAAATCCGGCACTGAAACTATTAATGCTTCACAACGATTAATTCTTGCAGATATTGGTCCCCTTCCCATTGTCGATGTCCTGACCTCCTTATGCGACTGAAACTCTTCCACGCCAGCAGCGTCGCCGAGGCAATGCAGAACATCCGTGCCGAGCTCGGCGGGGATGCGTTGATCCTGGCAACCAAGAGAACGCGGAACGGCGTGGAAGTAACCGCCGGGGTTGAAGCCGTAGCACCGCTGCCAGCCCCGATCGCGGACCCGGTGACTGCACCAACATCGGACCGTGCCAGCCAGTTAGTGTGGCACGGACTACCGGCGTCGGTGCGCGCCCGCCTGGCAACCGGCCCGCTGCCGTTTGCCTTGCAGGTCGGGTTTCGCTTCGGCCAACTCGATTTCACGCGGTCCGCGCCGCTGATTTGCGTCGGGCCACCTGGGGTCGGCAAGACCCTCACCATCGTCCGCCTGGCAACCAGGCTGGTGTTGGCCGGCAAGTCCCCGGTGATCGTATCGACCGATACCTGCCGCGCCGGTGCCAACGCACAATTACAGGCTTTCACCAAAATTCTTGGGGTAAAACTGGTCGTCGGTGACGATCCAACGAAAATCGACGAGGCGTTGGCAAATTCGACCGGTTCGGTGCTGATCGATACGGCTGGGTGCAGTCCCTATGATCCCGTCGGATTGGGTGGGCTTGCCGCTATCGGCAGGCGGTCGGGGGCGCGCATGGCGCTGGTGTTGTCGGCCGGGCAGGATGTTATGGAATCGCAAGACACCGCCTCGGCCTTTGCCGCAGCCGGGGCATCGATGTTGATTGCAACCAAACTTGATCTCGCACGCCGGATAGGTGGCGTGCTGGCCGCGGCCTCGGTCGGGTTGACGATGACCGAGGCCGGTATCAGCGCCAATGCGGCTGACGGGCTTACCCCACTTACCCCGCATTTTTTATCCGAACGCCTTTCGTCGCGGCGTTCGCCAGGAGTGTCAGTATGATTGCCGCCATCGCAGAAACCGGACGGCTTGTGGCCATCGCATCTGGCAAAGGTGGCGTCGGCAAAACCTGGTTGTCGGCCACCCTGGCGGATGGCCTGGCGCGCGCCGGGCAACGGGTTTTGTTGGTGGATTGGGATTTCGGTCTGGCCAATCTCGACGTACAGCTTGGCCTGACACCAGGGTGTGACATGATGCAGGTGCTGCGACGGGGACAGCCGATTTCCGATGCAATCATCAATTTTGTCCCACGTCTGGACATCCTGGCCGGCAGTTCGGGCACGGGTGCGATGGCCGGCCTCGATACGGAAACGCTGGATCACCTACTGGCAGCCGTTCGCACATGCGCCAAGGACTATGACTATGTGATCTGCGATCTTGCTGCCGGGCTGGACCAAGGTGTACGACGCATGGCGGCAACCGCAGACCTGCTGCTGGTGGTCGTGACCGATGAGCCGACCAGCCTGACCGACGCTTACGCGGTGCTCAAGCTGCATGGTCGGGACGGCGATGCAGGACGTGGCGAGATCATCGTCAACCGGGCGAAATCACCGCCATCGGGCACCAGGACCTATGCGACCCTGGCGCACGCCTGCACGGCATTCCTCGGCCATACACCACCATTAGCGGGCGTTATTCGCAACGATGAGCGGGTTACCGACAGCATCCGCCGCCAGACACCGTTGCTGACCCGCCACCCCAACTGCCCGGCCGCGCAAGACGTCGAGGCCCTGGTTCAGCGCCTGCTTACTTGTCCGCATCAACCAGTTCAGCTGGCTCGGGCTTTTTATGCTTGATCTTGTCCATCGCCGTTTGAACGTGACGACTGAAGCTATATTCGGCTGGGCGTTGGCGATCGAGCGGAATTTCCGGCGCAAAATCGCCATCGGTGCGAATGGGGGATAATTCCACTTTCAGGGCTTTGAACGGATTGCTGACCGAGGCTGCCACCGCTGTCGCTTCAAACCCAGAATGGACCATGCAATCGGCGCATTTTTCGTAGTTTCCGACGCCATATTTGTCCCATTCAGTGGTTTCCATCAGTTCCTTGAAGGATGATGCATAACCCTCGCCGAGCAGGTAGCACGGCCGCTGCCAACCGAAATAGTTGCGCGTGGGGTTGCCCCAGGGCGTGCAATGAAAAGTCTGATTGCCGGCCAGGAAGTCGAGGAACATGCTTGACTGGTTGAATTCCCACTTTTTGTGCTTCGGATTGGCGGCGGCTTTGGCCTTGCCGCGCGCGAAGATGTTGCGGAACAGTTCCTTGGTCGCCAACCGATTTAGGAAATGCTGCTGGTCCGGCGCGCGTTCATAAGCGTAGCCTGGTGAAACGCTGATGCCGTCAATGCCCATCGCCATAACGTCATCAAAGAAATTCGCGGTGCGTTCAGGATCGGCATTGTTGAACAGGGTCGCGTTGATGATGGTGCGGAAGCCGGCAGCCTTGGCTTTAGCGATCGCGGATACGCAACGGTCATAGACCCCGTCCTGACAAACCGAGCGATCATGGTCCCCCTTGTCGCCGTCAAGATGGACCGACCACGAGAAGAACTTGTTCGGCTTGAACAGCTCCATCTTCTTTTCCAGCAGCAACGCGTTGGTGCAGACGATGACGTATTTCTTCCGCGCGATGATGCCGCGCACAACCTCGTCGATTTCTTTGTGCAACAGCGGTTCACCACCGGCGATGACCACCACCGGCGCGCCACATTCATCAACGGCTTGCAGGCATTCGGCAACCGACAGGCGCTGGTTGAGGATTTCCGCCGGGTAGTCAATCTTGCCGCAGCCGGAGCAGGCAAGGTTGCAGCGAAACAGGGGCTCGAGCATGAGCACCAACGGGTAGCGCTTGCGGCCCAGCAGATGCTGCTTTGCGACATAAGCGCCTACGCGAACGGCCTGGTGCAGCGGGATACCCATCGAGCAGTCTCCAGAAAAACGCGAACAGGACGTCGCGTTCGCTTTTTGGCCAGCCGCCATGTCGCTGTCAACTGGCATCGCCGTGCGATCGGGGTTACATCGCAAATATGAGTGATGCGATCGTTCAGGATATTGCCCGTGGCCGACGGGCGCCGGTGCAGGGCCGCAGCCAGGGAACCGTGCAGCGCGTGCTGACAGCGACATCGGCGCTGCTCGCCCGCGGCATCACGGTCGAGGCGCTGACCACCGCGGGTATCGCGGGGGAGGCTGGGTTGTCGATCGGCGCGCTTTACCGGTTTTTCCCAGACAAGCAGGCAATTGTCGATGCGATCGCGCTGCGGCACATGGAGTTGTTCCAGGAAACCCTCGGCCTCCGCCTGATGTCCGCCTTCCCGGTCGATCCGGGCGCGTTTCTTGGGCTGGTGGTCGATGAATTCGTCACCTATCTCGACACCAATCCGGATTTCCGCACGGTTGCCTATGGCGCGGCAACCGGGCTTCCCGGCCGGGCCGTCAGTCGCCCGACCCGGGATGCCGAAGCGACGTCGGGGCAGGTGGCTGAAATGGTGAGGGAGTTTCTGGTCGAAGCATTCGACCTCACCCCGAGTGAGGATTTCACCTTGCGGCTTCGGATTGCGACCGAGGTTGGTGATCGGCTGCTGTCCTTCGCGTTCGACCAGCCAGACCTCGTTGCACGGGCGCAGGTTCTGTCGGAGGCCAAGCGTTTGCTGGCAGGCTACGTTTTTGGCGCCTGACTGACCGCGCGCACTGCGTCAATCACTGCCCCTGGTGCCTCATGCGGTAGAAAATGACCAATATCGGGTAGAATCTTCCGTTGATACCATCCGGTGAACATCTTCCGGGCCGGATCGGCGGAATCGGGGACGCGCACCCCATCCGCGCCACCTTCCAACGCAACGGTCGGCACGGCGATGATCGGGCTCTGGGCCAGTTTCGCTTCAATATCGGCCAAATTCGGGTCGCCGGGCGCGTTCTGGTGGCGATGCCGGTAAGAGTGGATCACCACATCCACAAAATCGGGGTTGTCGAAACTGGCCGCCGCCTGGGCGAAGGTCTCCCGATCAAATGCCCAATTGGGCGACCAAAGTCGCCACACCAAGCGCGCCATCCCGGCACGATCCGCGATCAGACCTGCCCGCCCGCGCTCGGTTTGAAAATACCATTGGTACCATAGCCGGGCCTCGTCCTCGACCGGCAAAGGTGTTCGGGCAGACGCGATGTGCTGGATATTATAGCCGCCGATGGTGACCAGCCCACGCACCCGATCGGGCCACAAAGCCGCGACCACACAGGCCGCGCGCCCGCCCCAGTCATATCCCGCCAGAACCGCTTGGTCGATGGATAACGCAGTCAGAAAGTCGCGCAAATCAGCACCGAGCGCGGCCTGTTCGCCCGATCTGGGCGTGGCCGGGTCAACGAACCGGGTTGCACCATATCCACGCAACCACGGCACCAGCACCCGAAAACCATCACTCGCCAAGCCTGGTGCCACAAGCGCATAGGCGCCGACGTCATCAGGGAACCCGTGGAGCAGCACAACCGCAGGGCCGCTATCCGGACCATAGGCGCGATA
>JACMOQ010000204.1 GCA_014377905.1 Acetobacteraceae bacterium
GGCTTTAACCCCAGGGCCATGCACGACCGGGTTTGCCGTGCCGGCATCGTCTTTGTCGCGGGTTTTCAGGAACGTACCCAGATCGCGCCCGGCCGCAAAACCAAGTCCCATAACTTTCGGGTCCGTGGCGCGGTAAATCAGCTCATACAAATGCCCAGGCTTGAAGCCGGCCGGCAGACAAACCTTCTTCGCGTCGGGCTTGTCGCAGTCGCCAAAGCTCCAGTCGCTATTGGGGATCACCACGCCGGGCGCGGATTCACGCACCCGCACAGTCAGGGTCGGCAGAAATCCATCGGCGAATTTCGTGCCATTGTCGGTTGAAGCGGTCGGGTAGCTGTCATGGCCGCCTTCAGTGAACCAGCCGCCGCCAACCGCTGATGTCCTGGTCGGCGCCTGCACCACGATTTCGCTGCGCACAATGCCGGTGATGGCCGAGCCATCCTTGTTGCGGGCTACTGGCGCTGCGAACAACTGCCGATTATTGCCCGCCATCACATCGCCTTGCCAGCCAAACCACACCACCGTGTAGCCCCGCTGTTGCAACCAGCCGTCGCCGGGGTCGGACGCGGTGTTCTGGTCGGCGACATTGGCTTTCACATCAGCATTGAACAGCCCTATCGCGCCTTTGTTGCCACGGTTGACCACATTAAACAGCAGCACATTATTGCTGCGCGCCGGATCGGCGGGGCGGATGATGTCGATATCGGTGACATATTCCACCATGCCGCGTGCGTTCTTCGGTGCCAGCCCGATGTCCTGGATGATCGCGTTGCCCGGCGCCTTTGGATCGACCTCGCCATAGGCTTTGCCGCGCACCCGCTCAAACTTGCCCGCGCCCGCGAAGACTTTGCCGTCGAACGCGGGCTCGGGCACAGAAAGCTCAAGCCGGGTGATCCGCGCTTCCGCGGTGCCGATCAAAAGCCCAAGCGCACACGTCGCGCGCAGCAAAGTTTTGAACATTTCCATCCCCCACCAAAATCGTTGCGATAACTATGCCGAGCCACCACTGGCGACGCAAGCCAGCATCGGCGAAACTCCCCTATCAAGGAGGCCCCGTATGTCCGACCAACCCCGCATCACCTGGCTCATCGACCGCATGGCCACCCGCGGCCGGGTGCGCGTCGGCCTGCTCGGCCGCACCCTCGTCGTCGCACTCTGGGACAAGCAGATCCCGCTCGATAACAACGACATGCAAACCCTCGATGACCTCGCCTCCTCCCGCCGCACCACCCATCTGGTGCCGCCCTTGCGCGATGGCGGCTACACCCATCTGCTTGGCGGCAAAATCGGGTTGCTGCCCGGTGAAGCCGCAACCCTTAAAGCCGTCCTGCTCGGTACTCCGGATGGCCTGCGCACCCGCCGTCAGGCCCTGCTCGCTATGGTCACCGAGGAAGGCAAACTCGACCCCACCGGCCCCGAAACCGGCGAAACCGGCATCGCCCATCACGCCGAGGCGACCGAGGCCCAGATCGGCCATGCCCGCCGCATGCTGATGGATTTCGACCAGGCCTTTCCGTCTGTCCGGGGCAGCATGTGAAACGCCTGCTGATCGTCTGGCATTCCCGCACCGGCGGCACCAAGGCGATGGCCCAAGCCGCCGCCAACGCCGCCGCCGAAATCGCCGTCCGCCTGCTACCCGCCGCCGAAACCCATGCCCCCGACATCCTCGCCGCCGATGGCTACATCTTCGCCGGCCCCGAGAACCTCGCGTCCCTGTCCGGCCCGATGAAAGACCTTTTCGATCGCTGCTATTACGACGTGTTGGACCGCATCCAAGGTCGCCCCTACGCCATCATGATCTGCGCCGGCAGTGATGGCACAGGCGCTGTCCGGCAAATGACCCGCATCGCCACCGGCTGGCGCCTCCGCCCGATCGCCGAGCCGCTGATTATCTGCACCCGCGCCCAAACCCCCGAAGCCATCGCCGCCCCCAAAATCATTGCGCCCGAGGATTTGGTGCGCTGCGCAGAACTCGGTGCGGGCATGGCGGCTGGCTTGGCGGCAGGAATATTCTAGGCAAGCGTCTTCTTTTTGTGAACAAAAAGAAGCAAAAAAACTTCCGACTCCGCCTCCGTCGTTGCACGAACCGCTGTACGTCATTGCGAGCCCTTGCGAAGCAATCCGTGTTAATAACACACAAAATTCGCGATATTAATTACGATATAGCAACAAATAGAACACGCCAAATCCCACGCCCCCTAACCCCGATTTTGAACCGGCGGCTCAAACCACCCCCCCTTCGGCACCTGCGGCAACCCCTTGCGCGGCCAAACCACCACCCGCCGCGCACGTTTTCTACGCGGCGCCACCTCGGTCACCGCCGCCACCACATCCGCCACCCCAAGCATCCGCCGCAACGGCCGCAATATCCGCCCCAACCCCGGCAGCGCCGCAACAAGTGCCTGCATCTCGGGCTCGGCCAGCAAATGCTCCAGCTGCGAGCCATACGCCACCGCCTCGTACCCCAGCGCCCGCACCAGCCAGCCCCGCCGCGACGGCAACCGCACCTGCGCCACGCCCGCTACACGCACCCGCCCTGGACACGCCGCGCGCACCACGCTTTTGCGTGTCAGTGCCCGCCCGAACCGCTGCACCGACCGGCTCAACCAACTCCACAACGGCACCGTCAGCGCCATCAATTTCGGCTCCCGCAGAAACCTCCTGGCTACCACCGCCGCCAACCCCATCAAAATCGCGCCAAAACGCCGCA